>JAEDGL010000116.1 GCA_016297535.1 Clostridia bacterium
CGCCGCATGAACGACAAGGCGTACTGGTATCTGTTTGATGACAAGGCCACCTTCAACGAGCTGTTCAAGGAGGAGGTTGGACGCGGCTGGATGAAGATCAGCGCCCAGACCGACCCGGACGAGTTCAGGGCCTTTCTGGATCAGTATCCCGATCTGATCGCTAAGCCCCTGGAGGGCAGCAGCGGCGTGGGCATCGAGCGCTTTACCAGCGAGCACTGGCAGGGGCGCGAGGAGGATTTTCTCAGAGAGCTGCTGGACAAGCAGATCGGCATCATCGAGGAGCGCGTCATCCAGCACCCGCGCATGGCGCAGATGTGTCCCACATCGGTCAACACCATCCGCATCGCCACCCTGCTGGGCGACAAAAAGCAGGGCATCGTGTACGCCTTTCTGCGCATTGGCAACGGCAATGTGATGGATAATGTGGATCAGGGCGGCATGGCTGCCCGGGTGGATCTGGCCAGCGGCAAGCTGCTTACCGTGGGCGCGGATAAAAAGGGCAACACCTACACGCATCATCCCATGACCGGCACGCCCATCATCGGCTTTGAGGTCCCCTTCTTTGAGGAGGCCAAGGCCATGTGCCTCAAGGCCGCCCAGAAGGTGCCGCAGATGCGCTTTGTGGCGTGGGATGTGGCCATTACTGAAAAGGGCCCTGTTTTCATCGAGGGCAACAGCTTCCCCAGCCACGCCGTGCCGCAGTTTGCGGCGCACTATCCGGATGGCATCGGCATTATGCGCGAATTCCGCCAGTTTATAGATATCTGATTGATGGAACGAAAACCCCCGGCTGTCCCGCCTGAAGGACTGCCGGGGGTTTGGTTTTTACTTTTTCACGGTCATACGGCCCAGCGCCTTGCGTACCTGCGGGAAGGCTACCACCACCAGGCAGATGGCCAGATCCACAAACACGAAGGAGTTGTACGCCAGCGAGTAAACCAGCGGGCTCATGCCGGATCCCTCGGCGTATTCCGCAAAGAACACTACGCCGCTAAGCACATGGCAGATGAAACGGCCCACGCCCACGCTGAGAACCGCGCCCAGCCAGCTGAGCAGTTCGTTCCAGCCGTGCTTGCGCTGCAGCTGACCCACCACGCCGGCCAGCGCAATGCAGCCAAAGGCCAGCGGATAGTCCAGCGCAGCCTGCGCGGCGCCCACAATCCACGGGTCCTGAATCATCTGCAAAAAGCCGTAGGCAATGCCGGCCACCAGACCCGGCACGCTGCCGTAGTAATAGGCAAAGGCCAGAATGGGCAGCAGAGAAGCCGGGGTAACGGAGCCGCCTTGGGGCATCTTGAACAGACGGATATAGCTGAGTACAAAGCTCAGCGCCATGCAGATGGCGGCGTTGGCCAGCATCTGCGGCGTCCACTTCTGCTTGCTGCGGGCAATATAAATGAGTCCTGCGGCGCACACGATGAGCACGGCCAGCAGAATCCATCCGGTTACGGTTACATCATCAAATTTGAATGCCATTGGTCATTTCCTCCCTTTTGTGTTCATCACCTTTGCACCGCCCGGCCTTTGGCCGTTACTGCCAATCAAAAACCGCCGTCCGTACGGACAGCGGCATTCAAAACACAGGGCTGTGTTTTGCTTGTTCGCTTCCCTACGGTAGGATTGCCTACATCAGGTTCAAAGGGACCGGCCTCAGGCAAGGCCATCTCAGCATTTCTGCGCCCCCAGCGGTGTATTCAGTTCGGATGCTATTATATGCCCGTCGGGCTTTCCTGTCAACATTTTCTCAAGGGAAAAGTCAAACGGCCCGGCCGATTTTTTCGCCCATGCGCACCACGGTTTCGATATTCCGGCGCGAGTTTTCAAGAAGATCGCCGTCGATAACCGCCTTGTCCTTTTCCAGCAGCAGAACCACTGTTGAGCCGCCAAACTCAAAGTACCCCTTCTCCTGCCCGCGGCAAACCCGGGCCGCCCCATGATGATTGACAATTTTGCCCACCAGCAGCGCGCCAACTTCCATCATCAGCACCTTGCCAAAGTGCCGGGAATGCAGAACGCTGTATTCCCGGGCGTTCTCCTTGTAGATGGGGTAGACGTCGTTGGCGATGGGGTTAACCGTATGCAGCACGCCGGGAATGCGGACATTGCCTTCCTTTTCGCCGTCATCCACATAGCAGTAGCGGTGGTAGTCATCCACCGTAAGGCGAAAAATCATGGCGTACCCGTCGGCATAGCTGGCTGCAAGCGCCTTGTTTTTCAGTAAATCGGGCAGCGTATAGAGCGTGTTTTTCAACAGAAAACGGCTTTCGGGCGTAATGGGAAGCACGGTCAGCTTGCTGTCGCACGGGGCGATCAGGTGCGATGGTTCCCGGTCGATTGGGCGCAGCCCGGCGCGGATTTTGCGGGAGAAAAACTCGTTGTAGCTGCGAAAGCGCGCAGGCTCAAACTGGGTCAGATCTATCCCGTTTTTGCGCACAAAGGGGTGGATCAGCCCTACGGACAAGCGGCTGGACAAAAAACAGCCAGCCGCTTTTGAAACAACGGGGGAAATCAGCACGCGCAGAACCGCTCTGCCAAAAGCATTTCCATACAGCAAACCCAGCATCCGGTCCTGATTGCCGGTACTCTCCACCACTTTGCCGGAGCGATCCACTTGCTTCATTCGTTTATTCCTTCGATTTCATCAATGATCTCTTCAATAATGGCATTGGTTTCATCCGTGGGCGCCGGCACGCGAAAACGCGTATATACGGCAATAAAGCTTACGGTAAGCGCCAGCACCATGGAAAGCGAGAGAATGGCCTTTGGACCAAGCTTGGGAATTTTGATATCCAGTACAAACAAAAACCCAACTACCAGCAAAACCAGATGCAGCAGCACAAGGAACACCATTTCCGGCAAAACAAACTGCAGCCAGAAGGTAAGCGGCAGGATAAAGGCAATGGAGGTGACGGGCAGCCCACGGTAGCTCTTGTTTGCTCCGCCCTCCGTTGCCTGGCGTTTGGTTTCCAGCACGTTAAAAAATGCAAGGCGGATAATGGCGCACAGACTGTAAAACAAGACCAAAGCCACGCCAACCGCTCCCCGCACGCCCAGCAGATAACAGATCATGGCAGGGAACAACCCAAAGCATACCATATCGCACAGCGAATCCAGCTGAATGCCAAAGCTGCATTCGTCGCCCGTACGGTTTTTCTTGGTACGCGCCACAATCCCGTCAAAGGCATCGCAAATGCCCGAAATGGCCAGACAGAGAATGGCTCCCTTGTAATCGCCGTGAATGGCACGGGTCATGCCCAGAACGGACGAAATCAGGCTCAAATGAGTCAGCAAAACTGTATAATCATAAACGCCTATGAATCGCATGAAAATCCCCTTCATTTTCCTTCAAATCATTTCCCAAAACCCATCATCAAAAAGGTTGATGGAATATTATATCATGCAACTGTTCGAAAAACAATCTTTGTGCCGCAAAATAGAAAAAAATACCGTTTTTTGACCCGTTGATCGCAAAGTTTGTCAAAACCCGCGTTGTGTGCTACAATAGGCATTACATGAAGCGGGAGGGTTTTCATGGGAATCTGCTACATCGTGGGCGCGGGGGAATTTACCCCGCGCGATCTTGCGCCCCGTGAGGGCGATTTTGTCATTGCGGCGGATGGCGGCCTGCGCGCGCTGGAAGGTATGTCTATCCGGCCCGATCTGCTGATTGGCGATCTGGATTCGCTGGGCGCGTATCCGCTGCCGGAAGGCGTGCCGCTGGAAAAGCATCCTGTGGAAAAGGATGATACCGATACCGGCATTGCCCTTGCGCAGGGCTATGCCATGGGCTACCGCGCCTTTGCGCTTTACGGCTGCTCGGGCGGACGGGCGGATCATCTGCTGGCCAATTTTCAGAGCATGTGCCGCATGAGCCGGCTGGGCGCCTCTGTGCGTCTTGTTGCAAAGGAGTATGACGCCTATGCGCTGACCAACGCAAGCCTCACTCTGCCAAAACGGCCGTCAGGCACTACCGTCAGCATTTTCTGCCACGGCGATAAAGCGGAGGGCGTGACCCTGCGCGGCTTGTATTACCCGCTGGAGGGCTACACCCTTACCTGCGACCATCCGCTGGGCGTAAGCAACCAGCACACGCACGAGCGGGCGGAAGTAAGCGTTTCCAACGGTACGCTGCTGATTGTGCAGTACCTGAGCAGAGCGGATTAGCCCCGGCCATGCAGAAAGGTCCACGAAAAAAGGCCGTGTTTCCAGATGGTGAGCAACCGCGATGGTTTATACCGCTGTGGCACTTTTTGGTTTTTTCTGTTATGTGATGATCAAACAGAAGAACAAATCAGAATTTTTGGAGATGCGGCATGTCGAAAGTGAAACTCATCATTACTGACAGCAAATGCAGATGCGGTTATTTCAAAAAGGGGCAGGAATTTATTGTTGAGGACTTATGTCCGCCACTCTGTCATGAGCTGTGGAGCAACATCTACCCACTTGTTTACGCATTGCAGAACGGTGCATTGCTTGATTATGGACAGGTGCGTGCAAAAATGTTCGATGCGAAATGTCCGGATGAAGGCAGAGTAAGTATCCATGGAGAAGTTTTAGAAGGATGACAACTTCCAGTTTGCCAAACGGACACCAAAGCGCACCTATGCGGTGTGACCCCATATAAAGAGGCACTCCACTTCGTATCCGTGCCCTTTCCGCCGCTGCGGTGCAACCCAAAAAACGGGATCCTTTCTACTGCTTTGCAGTTGTCCTTATCAAGCAAAAGGCGTGACCATTTTCGTCACGCCTTTTGCCGTATTACGGATGACACCCGAACCAGACGGTTTCTTTGCTTGGATTGCTCAATACTGCCGGAGAATCAGCGGAAATACTTCACGCCGCCCTCAAAGAGAGGCTGGAACCGGTTGCCCTCCACGTTTTTGTACAGATCAATGCCCGCGCGCTCGCTGTGGCCCATTTTGCCAAGAATGCGTCCGTCCGGGCTGGTGATGCCTTCAATGGCAATCACGCTGCCGTTGGGATTGTAGCGCAAATCCATGGTGGGATTGCCGTCCATATCCACATACTGGGTTGCGATCTGGCCGTTGGCCTTGAGCATGGCAAGCACCTCATTGCTGGCCACAAAGCGGCCCTCGCCGTGGGAGATGGCGATGTTGTGAATCTCGCCCGCATCGCACAGCTGCAGCCAGGGGCTCTTGTTGCTGGCAACACGGGTGCGCACCAGCATGCTCTGGTGGCGGCCAATGGTGTTAAAGGTAAGGGTCGGGCACTTGTCATCGGTATCGATGATCTCGCCATAGGGTACCAGGCCCAGCTTGATCAGCGCCTGGAAGCCGTTGCAGATGCCCAGCATCAGGCCGTCGCGCTGCTTGAGCAGCTCGTGCACGGCATCCTTCATCATGGGGTTGCGGAAGAACGCGGTAATGAACTTGGCCGATCCATCCGGCTCGTCGCCGCCGGAGAAGCCGCCGGGCAGCACAATCATCTGGCTTTCGCCAATCATCTGCACGGCCCTGGCAAGGCTTTCGCCAATGGCGCTGGGCGTAAGGTTGTTGATGAGCAGGATACGGGGGTCGGCGCCTGCGCGGGTGAGGGCGCGGGCGGTATCAATCTCGCAGTTGGTGCCGGGGAAAGCGGGAATGAAGGCCACGGGCTTGTGCGTAAGCACTGCGGGCCTGGGCCACCGGCTGGCGGCAAAGGTGACGGTTTCCACCTTCTCGCCCTCGGCATAGTACGGGAATACCTTGGTCAGCTTGCTTTCGTACACGTTCTGGATTTCATCCAGCGCCACGCGCTCGCCGCCAAAGCACAGCGCATAGTCGGCCGTGGTTTGGCCGATTACGTCGCCCAGCGTCTCGCCCGGAGCCATTTCCAGCAGCACGCAGCCAAAATCCTGCCGGAAGGGATCGTCAAGGTTTTCCAGCTTTGCGCCAATGCGGTTGCCAAGCGCCATTTTCAACGCGCCCTCGGCCACGCCACCCAGGCCCAGCGCCCACGCGGAAAGCACCTTTCCGGCCTTGATGGCCTCATACAGAGCAGCAAGATTTTTCTTAACAGTTTCGCTGTCAAACGCATCCGCTCTGAGCAGGCACAGTTTGTGGTCGGGTGCCTTGAATTCGGGGGAGATGACCTCGGCACTGTCGCCGGGAGCCACCGCAAAGGATACCAGCGTGGGCGGCACGTCCAGGTTTTCAAAGGAGCCGCTCATGGAATCCTTGCCGCCGATGGCCGCCACGCCAAAGTCCATCTGCGCATCCAGCGCGCCCAGCAGCGCGGCAAAGGGCTTTCCCCAGCGCTCAGGCGCGCCGGTCATGCGCTCAAAATATTCCTGGAAGGTGAGATAGGCTCTGGTGGTGTCAAAGCCGGAGGCGCCCAGCTTCATCATGCTTTCCACCACGCTCAGGTACGCGCCTTCGTAGGGGCTTTGCGCCATCACCTGCGGATGGAAGCCGTACGCCATGCCGCTGACGGTGGTGGTTTCGCCCTCCAGCACGGGCAGCTTGGCCACCATGGCCTGCGCGGGGGTCAGCTGGTATTTGCCGCCAAAGGGCATCAGCACCGTGCCTGCGCCGATGGTGGAGTCGAACCGCTCGCTCAGGCCTTTCTTGGAGCAGATGTTCAGATCGCCCGCCATGCTGGCCAGCTTTTGGGCAAAGGTAGCGCCCTCAAAGGGCACGTTTTCCACCTTTGCATCCTGCACGCGCACGGTGGCATGCTTTTCCGCACCGTTGGAATTGAGGAACTCGCGGCTGAGGTCAACGATCAGGTTGCCCTTCCAGCTCATGCGCAGACGGGGTTCTTCGGTTACCTCGGCCACAATGGTGGCTTCCAGGTTTTCGGCGTTGGCGTAGCGGATAAAGGCCTGCGCATCCTCCGCGGCCACAACCACGGCCATGCGCTCCTGGCTTTCGGAAATGGCCAGCTCGGTACCGTCCAGGCCCTCGTACTTTTTGGGTACCTTGTCCAGGTCAATCATCAGGCCGTCGGCCAGCTCGCCAATGGCCACGCTCACGCCGCCCGCGCCAAAGTCGTTGCAGCGCTTGATCAGGCGGGTTACCTTTTCATCGCGGAACAGGCGCTGCAGCTTGCGCTCCACCACGGGATTGCCCTTCTGCACCTCTGCGCCGCAGGTTTCGATGCTTTCCAGCTTGTGGCTCTTGGAAGAACCGGTTGCGCCGCCGCAGCCGTCGCGGCCGGTGCGGCCGCCCAGCAGCACAATCACATCGCCGGGAGTGGGACGCTCGCGGCGCACGTTCTTTTCCGGCGCACCGCCCACCACAGCGCCGATTTCCAGACGCTTGGCCGCGTAGCCGGGGTGATACATCTCATCCACCAGACCGGTGGCCAGACCAATCTGGTTGCCATAGGCGCTGTAACCGGCAGCGGCAGTGGTGACCAGCTTGCGCTGGGGCAGCTTGCCCTGCATGGTCTCCGCCACGGGCTTGAGCGGATCGGCCGCGCCGGTTACGCGCATGGCCTGATATACATAGGTGCGGCCGGACAGCGGATCGCGGATGGCACCGCCGATGCAGGTGGCCGCGCCGCCAAAGGGCTCGATCTCGGTGGGATGGTTAT
>JAEDGL010000117.1 GCA_016297535.1 Clostridia bacterium
TACAAATTTTTTCTCAGAGATCATAGCGGCATTGTCCGAAGAAACTGCATTTCGCATTTCATCCAGCCGTGCGGCAACTTCCTTTGCTACTGGCCGTCCATCCACGAAGACCATTCCACGGTTGGCCGCAGCTATCTCAGGACTCAGACCAGCCCGGCCGGTATCCTGAGTATACTGATATAGGCGGTTTTCAAACCTCTGCTGTTCTTCCTCAGAAAATGTGTTCAGCGCATCTTGAACCGTGATTTTACCTGCATAGGCTGTTCTCTTTTCCTGCAGGATTTCTTCTTTCTCGCGTTGCAGCCGCTGCTCATCCGTAGCCTGCTGAGTTTCTTTTTGATTTGCAGGCGAAGACTTTCTCTTCACCGGAGGAGCCGTCTTTTCTCCGCGGCCGCTGTTCTTCAACCGAATCCCCAGCCACAGGATTGTAAAGAAGGCCGCTGTCATCATAAGGGCTGTCGCAAAAAATCTCAGTCGCTCACCAAAAGAGTCCAGCTCCATCCCGCCAAACAGCGCAGCCAAAGCACAGACAGCCGAGCTTACTCCCGATATTCCGCCCAGCACGATCAACAGCCATCCGAAGATTCTCCGAAGACAGCAAGCACATTTTTTCATTTTAGCCATGTTTTTCTCCTCTACAATGATTATTTTCATTATTATTTATCATAACATAGGATACCGAAAATAGACAGGGGCAAAATCTGCCCCTGTCAAAAATTCACCCCGCCGCATCCAGCATATTTTCAATGAAAATCCCATACCCTCTCGTCGGGTCATTCACCAGAACGTGCGTCACCGCCCCCACCAGCTTGCCGTCCTGAATAATGGGACTGCCGCTCATACCCTGTATGATTCCTCCTGTTTCTTCTGGTCATTCTTTTTCTGTTACACTGATTACCATACTTTTCTCATGATTGGACACCAAATCACGACATTTATTCATAGGCAGGTCATACTCTGTTCATTTGCCGGTGCTATGATGATACCGTCGTAACAGACAAATGCGCCTGAAAGCGGCGTACAGGGATGCTCTTGCGCAAGATCAACGGTTTACAGGTACCATAAACCGGCGGCTATGGCCCAGGAGGCGATTATGTGCCCGGGCGGCCATTCCCCCCCAGCCGCGCTCCCTCCGCTTTCGGCGCGACTAAAAGCTCCGCGGTCTTCCGCGTTTGAATAGGGTCTTCCGTTTTAGGCAAAGCGCCGGTGGAAGGCCCGTTTTTTGTGGCATTTCTTGTATCCTGTATCCAGCTGCTTGACATTTTTCGACCTTGTGACTAAAATAAATACATTAAAAATACAGGAGGCGGAACCATGACCCCCATTTCCCTTGGCCCGGCAGCCGAAAGCAAGCCCATCCGTGAAATCGCATACGAAACCCTCAAGCACGCCATCATCACCGGCGATTTGCCCGCAGGGTCGCGCATTGTGGAAACGGATTACGCCGAACGCATGCACATCAGCCGCACGCCCCTGCGCGAGGCTCTGCGCAAGCTGGAGCGCGACGGCCTGGTGGAGTACATGCTGCGCCGCGGCGTCATTGTTCGCGCCTTTACCATTGCGGATGTGGACGAGATTTACACCATCCGCAACTGCCTGGAAATGCTCACCCTGCCCGCCATCATCCAAAACGCCACACCCGGGGATATCCAGCGCCTGCGCGGCATTCTTGCGCAGATGGATCCCCTGACCGAGCAGGGGGACGTTGCCGCCCTCTCGCCCCTGGCGCGCCGTTTCCATAACGAGCTTACCGCCATCTCCGGCCTCAAGCGCACCATCCGCGCCATCGAGGGGCAGGATGAATACATCACCCGCTTCTCCGCCCTGTCCATCGCCAAGGAGGATCGCCGCGGCGCCGCCCATCAGGAGCACCACGAGCTGGTAAACCTGGTGGAACGGAAGGACCTGGAGGGCTTCCAGCAGCTGATGCGCCGCCACATCGAGCGCAGCAAGGAAACCTGCCTGCTGGCGCTGCAGGAAAGCAAGCTGCGCCAGAACGGCTGAACCAAGCCGCCGTTTCCCAACCATACAGAAAGAAGGCCTTTTGCATGAACAACCCCACCTGGGATCTTTCCATTTTTTATCAGGATTTTGACGACCCCCGGCTGACCGGGGATATCCAGAGCATTCAGCCCCTGCTGCAAAAGCCGCAGGAAATCATAGATGCCAATCTGCCCGTTGTGCAAAAGCTGGAGGCGCTGGTGGATTTTGAAAACCAGCTGCAGGCCACCCTCAGCCGGGTGTTCGGCTTTGTCGGCCTTACCCTGGCCACCGACAACTGCAACGCCCGCGCGCTGCGCATGCAGGACGAGCTGGGCCAGCAGATGGTGGAGGTAAAGCTGGCCGACAGCCGCATCGCCCGCTTCCTCAGCACCATCCAAAATCTGGACGAGGTGATCGCCGGCAGCGAAAAGCTGTCCTCCGTCGCCTTTGCCCTCAGGGAAACCGCGGAGAACGCCCGCCACATGGTGCCCGAGCATATGGAAAAAGAGCTGCTGCAGATGAGCCTGAACGGCGCGGATGCGTGGAGCAAGCTGCGCGACCGCCTGATGGGCACCCTGACCTGCGAGCTCAACGGCCAAACCTATCCCCTGCCTGCCGTGCGCGGCATGGCCTACGACCGCGATCCCTCCGTGCGCAAGGCCGCCTATGAGGCCGAGCTGGAAAGCTACAAAAAGGTGGAAACCGCCATGGCCTACTGCCTGGGCTGCATCAAGGGCGAAACCATCACCCTGTGCCAGCTGCGGGGCTACGACGATCCCCTGAGCATGACCCTGGCCCAGAACCGCATGGATCACGAAACGCTCAACGCCATGTGGACCGCCATCCGCGAGGCGCTGCCGGATTTCCGCCGCTACCTGCGCCGCAAGGCCGAGCTGCTGGGCCATGCCAACGGCCTGCCCTTCTACGACCTGTTCGCGCCCATGGGACACAGCAGCCAGACCTATACCATCGATGAGGCCCACCGGCTGCTGGTGGATACCTTCAGCGCCATCAGCCCCGATATGGGCGCGTTTATCGACAACGCCTTCCAGCAGCGCTGGATCGACGTCTATCCCCGCGAGGGCAAGAGCGGCGGCGCCTTCTGCAGCGGCAATTACGAGGCCAACCAGAGCCGGATTCTGACCAACTTTATGGGCAGCTTTTCGGATGTGTGCACCCTGGCGCACGAGCTGGGCCACGGCTGGCACAACCGCTGCATGCAGCGCAAGCCCCGCCTGCTCACCGATTATCCCATGCCCCTGGCGGAGACGGCCTCCATCTTTAACGAGGAGCTGCTCAACCGCCAGGTGCGCAAAACCGCCGACGACGCCACCCGCCTTACCCTGCTGGAAAGCGCCCTGCAGGACGCCACCCAGACCATTGTGGATATCTACAGCCGCTTCCTGTTTGAAAGCGCCGTGTTTGAAGCCCGCAAAACCCACATTCCCACTGCCGAAGAGTGCAACCGCATGATGCTGGAGGCGCAGGAGCAGGCCTACGGCGACGGGCTGGATCCCGAGGTGCGCAACAGCGGCATGTGGGTGTGCAAGAGCCACTACTACTCGCCGGAGCTGCACTTCTACAACTTCCCCTATGCCTTCGGCCATCTGTTTGCGCTGGGCGTGTACAGCCGCTACCAGCAGGAGGGCGCATCCTTCCTGCCCAGGTACAACGAGCTTCTGGCCTCCTGCGGCAGCGATACCATCCCCAACGTGGCCCTGTCCGTGGGCATTGACGTGCGCAGCGTGGATTACTGGCGCTCGGCGCTGCAGGTGCTGCGCGACGAGGTGGAGGAATTCCTGCGCCTGACCGAGGGCAAATGAGCGACGCAATGACCGGCGCGCCGTGGCTAAGCACCCTGGCGCGCGTTTTTGAGCAGGGGGGCGCGGCGCTCTACCTTGTGGGCGGCGCGGTGCGAAACCCGCTTATGGGCCTGCCCCTTTCGGATATCGACGTATGCGGCCCTGCCCGGCCCGAAGCCATAGTCGCCCTGTGCGAAGGCACCCCGGTGCAGGCGCGGCTGCGCGCGGCGCATTTTGGCACGGTGGAGCTGCACCTGACCGATGAAACCGGCGTGCACCGCATGGCCGAGTACACCACCTGGCGGGAGGACAGCTACCGCTGCGGCCACCGGCCGGACAGCGTGCGCTTTACCACCGATATCGCCGTGGACAGCCTGCGCCGCGATTTCAGCGTAAACGCCCTGTACCAGCGTGTGCGGCCGGATCATCTGGACCCGGTGATCGACCCGACCGGCGGGCTTGCGCACCTGCGCGAGGGCGTTTTGCACACCGTCACCCCCGATCCGGACCGCGTGCTGGGCGACGACGGATTGCGCATTCTGCGCGCGGCGCGCTTTCAGGCCGAGCTGGATCTGAAGCCCACCGAGGCCCTGATGCAAAGCCTTGCGCGCAACGCGCACCTGCTTGGGGAAATCGCTCCGGAGCGTTTGCGCGACGAGCTGCAGAAGGTGCTGATGGCCGACCTGCGCTATCCCACCCTCCGGCGATGCGCCCCCGCCACCCGCAGCGGGCTGGATACCATCCACCGCATCGGCGCGTGGCCGTACCTGTTTGGCACCCTTCCCTGCGATGAGCAGGCGCTTTGCGCCCTGAGCCGCTTTTCCGTACCCACGCTGAGCGCGCGCATGGCGCTTTTGCTGCGCAGCGCCGACGCCCGTGCGGCGGGCGACTGCCTGCGCCGCCTGCGCTTTTCCCAAAGCGACGCGGAGGCTGCGCAGCGCTGCATCGCCGCCCTGCAGGGCATGGGGAGCGCTCCGCTTTTTGATCTGGTTCAGCTGGGGCGGCAGGCGCTGGATACGGCGCTTTGCGCGCTCAAAGCCCTGGGCGACGAAGCGGGCGTGCAATCGGCGCAGGCCGTGCTGCAACGGCTGCACGGCAAGCCCATGTCCCTGCGCGAGCTTGCCGTAGGCGGCAACGATCTGATCCCCCTGTTTTCCCGCAGCCATCGCCCGTTCAGAGAGATGGGAGCCGTGCTCAACGCCCTGTGGCGGGCGGTTATCGAGGACGATGTTCCCAACGAGCGATCCGCGCTGCTGATGCATCCCATGCTTGGAGGCTTGCCAAACCCATGAAGAAATCCTTTCTGGTACTGCGCCGGATTCTGCGCGCCGTCACGCCCCAAATGAAAACCGTCTGGGAGGTTCCCTACGATGGGGAGCCGTGCGTGTTCTGTCCCAACCATGCCGGGGTGCTGGGTCCTATCGATATGGTGGTGCACTTTGAGTTGTGCGATACCGCCCGCCCCTGGTTCAACGCCGCGGTTACCAACCCGAAGGAGGTGCCCGCCTACGTACGTCAGGATTACTGGTGGAAACCCGGCTGCCGGCTGGAGCCGCTGTACAACGCCACCCTGCCCTATCTGGCCGCGGCGCTCATGCCGCCGGTGCTCAACACCGTAACGGGCGTTCCCGTGTACCACGATATGCGGGTGATCAAAACCTTCCGCAAAAGCATCGAGTTTTTGCGCGCGGGCGATCAGCTCACCATCTTCCCGCAGCAGCCCTCCGGCTATAAATCCCACCATTTTGAAATCAACAAGGGTTTCCTGCAGATTGCGCCCATGGCCTGGCGCACGCTGGGAATCGCTCTCAAGTTCTATCCCGTCTTTATCGACCATGCGGGCCATACCATCTACGTCAAAAAGCCCGTCGTCTTCGATCCTTCCCGCAAGCTGGCCGAGCAGGAACACGAAATTGTGGACGTACTGGCCAACGGCCTGCTGAGCAAAACCTGATTCTATTCCCCAAAGCCGAAAGCCTTTTCCAAACTTTCGGCTTTTTTGTTACCATCAAAAAAACCGCCCCCGGGGCCGTGAAACGGCCCCGGAAACGGGATTCCTAAGGGCGAAGCCCTTAGGCGGGGTGGAGGGCGGAGCCCTGGCTGGGGTGGAGGGGCGGAGCCCCTCCCGGGTGCAGGGCGGAGCCCTGCACGCCCCCCCTCATTTGTTGAACGGCGGCAACTTTTCCCTTTCCGCCGATTGACGAAAACGCCTTTCCCTGCTATCATATTTTGCAGGAACCACCGTTCCAATGTTACAATGCTTTCCCACAGGACAATCGAAAGGATGGAAGATTCCCATGAAAAAGATTCTTTCCCTCGTACTGGCCCTGACCATGCTGCTGTGCGCCTTCGCGCCCGCAATGGCCGAGGAAGCAGCCGGTGATCTGGCTGGCAAGCTGATCATCCTGCACACCAACGATGTGCACGGCCGCGCCGTTGCCTCCGGCAGCGCGTTCGGCTACGCCCGCGTGGCCGCCCTCAAGAAGGGCCTGGAAGCCCGCGGCGCCGAGGTACTGCTGATGGATGCCGGCGACTTCTCGCAGGGCACCCCCATCGTAAACCTTGGCTACGGCAAAAACGCGGTTGATTTCATGAATGCCGCCGGCTACGATGTGGCCACCCTGGGCAACCATGAATTTGACTGGGGCGCCGACAACATGGAGCAGAACATGGCCAATGCCGCGTTTACCGTGCTGTGCGCCAATCTCACCCGCACCGCCGACGGCTCGCTGGTGCTTGGCGCCAACAAGGTGTTTGAGGTTGCCGGCATGAAGGTTGGCGTGTTCGGCCTTGCCACCCCCGAAACCATGACCAAGGCGCACCCCGACAAGGTAAAGGGCATCACCTTTGCCCAGGCCGAGGAGCTCTACGCCGTGGCGCAGGCCCAGGTGGCCGAGCTGGAGGCCGCCGAATGCGACCTGATCGTGTGCCTGGCCCATCTGGGCGATGCTGACGAAAGCATCACCAACCGTTCCATGGATGTTACCGCCAACGTGACCGGCATCGACCTGCTCATCGACGGCCACAGCCACAGCACCATCGACGGCGGCGTTACCGAGGGCGATACCCTGCGCGTGTCCACCGGCGAATACGGCAAGGCCATCGGCTACGTTGTGGTGGAAAAGATCGTGAAGGACGACACCACCTCCATCTCCCTCACCCCCGGCCTGTACACCATTGCTGAAAACGCCGAGGCCGAGCTTGTGCTGGGCGCCGGCCTCCCCGCCGACGAGGAAGTGGCCGCGATTGTAAACGGCGTGAACGACGCCGTTGAGGCCGAGCTTTCCGCCACCTTCGCCTCCACCGAGGTACTGCTGGACGGCAACCGCGCCCCCGGCGTGCGCACGCAGGAAACCAACCTGGGCGACTTTGCCGCCGATGCCATCCTGTGGGCTGCCAAACAGGCGCTGGGCGAGGACAAGGTTGACGCCGCGCTCACCAACGGCGGCGGCATCCGCGCCTCCATCGAGGTGGGCGACGTAACCATGAAGACCATGAAGACCGTCTTCCCCTTCGGCAACGAAGTGGCTACCATCACCATTACCGGCGCCGAGCTGCTGGAGGCTCTGGAGGCTGCTACCTGGTCCACCCCGGATGCCATCGGCGCGTTCCCGCAGGTGGCCGGTATCGAGTTTACCCTGGATACCACCGTGCCCTATGAGAACGGCGAGATGTATCCCAACTCCACCTACTACGCTCCTGCCAAGCCCGGCAGCCGCGTGACCATCGCCACCGTGGGCGG
>JAEDGL010000118.1 GCA_016297535.1 Clostridia bacterium
GCAAAGGCGTCGGGCAAAAGATCATCCAGCGTTTCGCCGTTTGCCAAACGCTGCTTGAATTCCGGCGTCTTTTGCTGCAGCTGCTCATCCGTGAGCGCGGCATACTGCGCCTCGCGGGCAAGCACCTGGTCGGCAATCTTTTGAAGCTTTTTGACCTGCGCCTCGTTGCCCATGCCAAACAGCTTTTTCAGTCCATCCTTGATAGCCAAATCGGTTAGTCTCCTTATCGTTCAAACATAGTACAGGTACAGTTTGACCCAAATTTGATTATATCATGAAGAAGTATTGATGCGCAAGTAAAACAGCGTCGAAGCGCCCCGAAGCGCCGCGCGGATGACCGCCTTGCCAAATTTGCCAGAACAATGTATAATTCAAAATGGTTTATTGTCTCATCCATTTCCCGCGAAGCGAGGTGGTCGGCCCTCCGGGCCGCAAATATGAGCAAGGATAAAATGCTGATTACAGGCGGACATCCGCTGATGGGCGAGATTACCGTAAGCGGCGGCAAAAATACCGCCGTGGCGGTGATTCCGGCCACGCTGCTGTGTGACGAGCCCTGTACCATTGAAAACCTGCCGGATATTGACGATGTGCATGTGCTCATCCAGATCCTGCGTTCCCTGGGCGCGCTGGTGGACTATGTGCCCGGCCACCATATGACGGTGGATCCCCGTCCCGCCACGGGCTTTCATGTGCCCTATGCCCAAAGCAGCCGCCTGCGCGCCAGCTACTATCTGTGGGGCGCGCTGCTGGGCCGCTGCGCCCGGGCGGAGGTGGGCTACCCCGGCGGATGCACCATCGGCAGCCGTCCGTTTGACCAGCACCTGAAGGGGTTTATGGCGCTGGGCGCGCAGATTGAGGATCGCGGCGGCATGGTGTATGCCCGCACCGACGAGCGCCTGGTGGGCAGCGATGTGTTTTTTGACTGCGTTACCGTAGGCGGCACCATCAATGTGATGCTGGCTGCCGCCAAGGCCGAGGGCACCACGGTCATTTACAATGCCGCCAAGGAGCCCCATATTGTGGATCTGGCCAACTTTCTGAACTCCATGGGCGCGCGCGTGCGCGGTGCCGGCACGGATGTCATCCGCATCCGCGGCGTGCAGCGCCTGCACGGCTGCACCTACGCCGTTATTCCCGACCAGATTGAGACCGGCACCCTGATGATTGCCGCCGCCGCCACCCGGGGCGATGTAACCATCCACGGCTGCATTCCCACCCATATGGAGGCGCTCACCGCCAAGCTGCTGGAAATGGGCGTATCCGTAACCGAAAATGACGATTCCATCCGCGTGCGTCCCCGCAGCGACCAGCGCGCGGTCAACATCAAAACCCAGGTCTACCCAGGCTTTCCCACCGATTTGCAGCAGCCCATGACAGCCCTTCTGTGCATGGCTAAGGGCACCTCCACCGTAACCGAAACCATCTTCGAGCAGCGCTTCAAGTTTTTGGATGAGCTGCGCCGCATGGGGGCAAGGTTCAAGCTGGTGGATAACACCGCGCTCATCGAGGGCGTTCCGCAGCTGTACGGCGCTCCCGTTACCGTAACCGACCTGCGCGCGGGCGCGGCGCTGGTGGTGGCCGGGCTGATGGCCAAGGGCGTAACCGAGATTTACGAAACCTCCTATATCGACCGCGGCTATGAACGCATTGAGGAAAAGCTGCGCCTGCTGGGCGCGGACATCCGCCGCGAGCCGGTGTAACGCCGCAAAATCCTGATCAACGAGAGGAGGCGGCGATATGCTGGAACCCAACCCATTTGAAGTGCTGGATGTTAAGCCCGGCGCAGACGAGCAGACCGTGCGCGCCGCCTACCGCCGTCTGGTCAAAGGCTGTCATCCCGATCAGTTTCAGGATGCGCAGCAGCAGAAGGCGGCGCAGGAAAAGCTGGTCCGGCTCAACCTGGCCTACGAGGCGGCGCTCAAGCTGGCCGCCCGCACCACGGTGGGCTTTAACCTGATCTCCCAGGAGGAGGCCAAGCACTTTGCCTGCCGGCTGATGGAGCAGGGCAATCCGGAATCCGCCCTGCGCCAGCTGGGCCGCGCCGACAGCCGGGACGCCGACTGGTACTGCCTGCAGGGGGACATTCTGATGGCGCTTCGCCAGTACGAAAACGCGCATCAGAGCTACCGCGAGGCCGTGCGCCGCGATCCCGACAACCGCGTTTACCGGCAGGGCGCGCTGGACGCCGCCCTGGCCATGAAAAAAAACCGCCCCCTGGGCGCAAAGCTGGCCGACTGGGTGCGGGGCAAAAGATAAAGATCAAAGGGCGGTCTGGAAAACCCGGTTCCGCGCGCTTCTGCGCGGGGCTTTTTCATTGGGAAGGCTTCTGCGGCCGGAGCCATGTTTGGTATCTTTCCGGCGGGTACACGCTGCGAATCATCCCCACCATGCAATCCAGCTCCTCGGGCGTATAGTAGGAGGCGTATTTCTGGTACAGCACCCGCAGGGCGCTCAGGCTTTCGTTGCGCAGGCTGTAGTCGTTCAACTTGATGAAATTGGCGGAAAACGGCGTAAGGCGATCGAAAACCACGCCCATCAGATCGTCGGTCATTTCGGCGATGGCGGCCTGGCCAAGGCGGCGGCTGCGGTAGTTGTCCAGAATCACGGTCAGGGTGCCGTTGGTCAGGCTGTTGAGGCGGGTAATCAGCAGCACCTCCAGCTCGTCGTGCAGGCTTTTCAGATCCTGCCGGTAGGGGGCGTAGCTGCTCAGCTTTTCGGTAATCAGCGCGGCCAGGGGATGGGCGTTTAAAAACAGCGATCCCAGCCACGGCCGCAGCACGCGCTCGACGTCGGTTTTTTCAATGGGCATGGCCATGGCTGTTTCCCCCCTTTTTTGGCACGACATTTGGTTACAAATTTCTACATGAAGAGGCAATTTTCCTTGTGGAAAGGCGCGAAAAATGGAGGATGGAGCCGTTCAGAATTTAATAATTGAAATTTTATACAGAAAAGAATGCATATTTTTTCGTTTTTTTGTGCGCAACCGCAACGTTTTGTGGAGGGGAAAGCCAGCGAAACACCATGGGTAGGAGGAAGGGTTTTCAACATGCCTGATCCTATGCACAAATCAGAACGGAGGAACCACTTGTCAAAATTGCGCGCTTCTGTTATCATAAAAAACGAAATGAGGAAAAACGCATCGGTTTTCCACAATCAGGTTTTCCACATTCTTTTTGTCCTCCTATTAGTCAATGTGGAAAACCTTTTTGGACAACAAATGCATATTATACACGAACGGAAGGGAATACACCGTGCTGAATGCAGAAGAACTATGGACAAAAGCCTGTCAGATTCTGAAATCCGAAATTCCTACCATCAGCTACAACAGCTGGATCGAGGCCGGCCTCAAGGCGCATGCCCTGGTAGGGGATACGCTTCTGCTGGAATGCCAGTCCCCGGTGATTCTGGCGGTGCTGATGGAGCGCTATATGAGCGGCATCGAGCGCGCCGTCAACGCCTCCACCGACACCCCCACCAAGGTGGAAATCCTGTGCGACGACAACCTGGAGGAGCGCGTGAAGGAGCTGGAGGCCCGCTTTTCCGGCGACCCGCTGGCGCTGCTTAACCCCAAATACACCTTCGACACCTTTGTGGTGGGCGATGGCAACCGCTTCCCCCACGCGGTGGCGCTGGCCGTGGCGGAGCTGCCCGCCAAGGCGTACAACCCGCTGTTCATCTACGGCGGCGTGGGGCTGGGCAAAACGCACCTGATGCACGCCATCGGCCACTATGCGCACGAGCTGTATCCCAACCTCAAAATCTGCTACATCACCAGCGAGGATTTTACCAACCAGCTCATCAACGCCATGCAGACCAACCAGAACCAGCAGTTCCGCGACCGCTTCCGCAATGTGGATATCCTGATGGTGGACGATATCCAGTTCATTGCCGGCAAGCGCGGCACGGAGGAGGAGTTCTTCCACACCTTCAACCACCTGCGCGACGCCGGAAAGCAGATTGTGATGACCAGCGACAAGCCGCCCAAGGAGATCCAGAAGCTGGAGGAGCGGCTGTGCAGCCGCTTTGAGGGCGGGCTGGTGGCGGATATCCAGCGCCCCAACTTTGAAACCCGCATGGCCATCCTGCGCAAGAAAACCGAGTTTGAAAAGCTGAACATCGACGATGAAATCCTGGCCCTGATCGCCGAAAAGATTGAAACCAACATCCGCGAGCTGGAGGGCAGCCTCACCCGCCTTACCGCCTATTCCAGCCTTACCCGCCGCCCCATCGATATGCAGCTGGCGCGCGAGGCGCTGCGCGAGCTGTTCAAGCACACCGAAACCCGCCTCATTACCTGCGACAGCATCCAGGAGGCCGTGGCCAACTACTACGGCATTACCGTGGGCGATCTGAAAAGCCCCAAGCGCAGCCACGAAATTACCGTGCCCCGCCAGATCGCCATGTACCTGTGCCGCGAAATGATGGGCCTGAGCCTTACCCGCATCGGCGATGCGTTCGGCGGCCGCCACTACACCACGGTGATGTCCTCCATCGAAAAGGTGGAGCAGTCCATCAAGCAGTCACCCAGCCTGGCCAGCCTGCTGGACGATGTGCGCCGCATGATCAAGGACAAGTAACTCCCTGCCGGAGCAGGAGACAAACAAAAGGGCGCTGGAAGGCGTCCGTAGACAGGAGGAAATGAATATGGCAGGCGTTCTCAACACATCCACCATCGCGCAGGTGGGCTTCATTGTGCGCGATATCGAAACCACCAAGCGCGATTTTGCCGCATTTCTGGGCGTAGAGGTTCCGCCCACCGTGGATGGCGGCGACTATGCGGTTGCGCAGACCACCTATCTGGGCCAGCCCGCGCCGGAGGCCAACTGTCTGATGGCGTTTTTCGACGTTGCGCCCGGCCTGCAGATTGAGCTGATCCAGCCCAACGGCAAGCCCAGCGCCTGGCAGATGTACCTGGATGAATACGGCGAGGGTATGCATCACCTGGCCTTTCCCGTAAGCGAAACCGAAAAGAAGGTTGTCTCCTGCGAGGCCTTCGGCATGCCCTGCCTGCAGCGCGGCAAATACGGCGACGGCAGCGGCGAGTATGCGTACTTTGACGCCCGCAAACAGCTGAAATGCTTTATCGAAACGCTGGAAAGCTATCCCAGAAAGGGCTGACCGGCACATCAGGGGCTGCACCGCACCAGGCGGGCAGCCCCTGATTGCTTCTTTCCCTTTTTTGTGCCGGTTCCAAACAGTGCCAAAAAGGTCGAGCAAACGGCGCGGGGAAGGTGGTATGCTTCCTTTCGTCAGGAGGGATGGACCTATGCAGGAGCAGATACGGGCTGTGCAGCGCATGCAGGATTACATTGCCAGCCATCTTACGGAGCCCATTACCCCCGCCATGCTCGCCAGAGCGGCCTGCTTTTCGCCCTGGTATGCGCGCCGGCTGTTCATCCAGTATACGGGGCTGTCTCCGGCGGATTACGTGCGCAAGCTCCGGCTGCGCCACGCCGCCCTGCGCCTGCGGGATGAAAAGCGCACCATTACCGATATCACCATGGAAATGGGCTTTGGCAGCGTGGACGGCTTCATCCGCGCCTTCAGGCGGGAGTTTGGCTGCAATCCCGGTGCGTATGCCGCCCATCCCACGCCCCTGCAGCTGTTCAGTCCCTATGGCGTCCAATATAGCGCACCTGAAAGGAGGAAGCATTCCATGGAAGTGAAAAGCGTATTTGTACAGGTGGTGGAAAAACCAGCGCGCAAGGTTATCATCAAGCGGGGGATTACCGCCACGCATTACTGGACCTACTGCGAGGAGGTAGGCTGCGATGTGTGGGGCCTGCTAACCAGCATCAAAAGCATCAGCGGCGAGCCGGTGTGCCTGTGGCTGCCGCAGGCGTACATCCGTCCCGGCACCAGCCAGTATGTGCAGGGCGTGGAGGTGGCGCCGGATTACGCGGGCGAGGTTCCCGAGGGCTTTGAGGTGATCGGGCTGCCCGCGGCCAAATACCTGATGTTCCAGGGCGAGCCGTTTGCCGAGGAGGATTATGAGGCCGCCATTTCCCAGGTGCAGGAGGCCATCGCGCGCTATCAGCCCTCCGTGATCGGCTATACCTGGGACAGCAGCAACCCCAAAATCCAGCTTGAGCCCATCGGCCGGCGCGGCTATATCGAGCTGCATCCGATCCGCTGATTTCGGACGGAGGGAGCCGGGGAGGCTCCGCCTCCCCGACCGCCCCTCTGCCAGGGGCTCCGCCCCTGGACCCCGCAAGGGCTTTGCCCTTGACCCAAAACCGCCGCCGCCCGTGAACGGGCGGCGGCGGTGCCTGACATTTTCAGGGCCTTCCACCTGCTTTGACGGGCGGAAGGCTTCTTGTGTTTTATTCAATTTCTCCTACGCTGTTTCCGGGGATCAGCGTGCAGGGCAATAGGATATGCTGCGGCGTAAAGCCCTGGGGCGTGCGAAGAACGCGCAAAAGTTCGCGCCCGGCATGGCGGCCGGCGGCCTGGCCGTCCTGCAGCACGGTGGTCAGCCCGGGGCGGAGCAGCCTGCTCAGCGGAATGCCGTCATACCCGGCCACGCTGATGTCCTCCGGAATGCGCAGCCCTTTGTCCATCAGCACATTCATGCCGCCTGCGCAGGCGTAGTCGTCGGGATACAGGATGCAGGTGGGCGGCTCGGGCAGCGCCATCAGCTCGCGCGTGGCCTGCGCGCTGGTTTCCAGATCGCGGTAGGCGGCGGGGCGGATGTACGCCGGGGGGATTGCCAGCCCCAGCTCTCCGCAGGCCTTTTGAAAGCCGCTCAGGCGCGTGCCCGCAACCGTGCTTTCCTCGCCGCAGATATAGGCGATGCGGCGGTGGCCCCTGCCATACACATAGCGCACCAGCTCGCGCATGCCCTGCTCATGGTCGGTGCACACGGCGCTGTGATGCGCAAAGGCATAGTCGATGGTTACCAGCGGGATGTCGCTGTCAATCAGCTCCTGCAGGCCTTCTTCCTCAAAGGTGGCGCTCATCACAATGACGCCGTCATAGCCGCGGTGGCGGCAATGCTCCAGATACCCACCGGTCAGGTGGAGGCCCGAGCAGGTAACGGGCGTCAGGTCGTAGCCTGCGGACTCCATTTCCTCCTGGATGCCGGCGGCCACACGGGCAAAGTGATCGTGCAGCCACACGTTTTCACCGCGCAAAAACAGCATGAGCCCAATGGTATGGCTGCGGTTGGTTTTCAGCGTGCGGGCGGCGGCGTTGGGCACATAGCCCATCTCGCTGGCCAGGTCGCGAATCCGCTGCGCCGTTTCCGGCCCGATATCCGGCATGCCGTTAAGCGCCTTGCTGACCGTGGCCACCGAGCAGCCGCAGCGCGCGGCAATTTCCTTTAGCGTTGTCATAAGAAATCTCCGTGTGCCGGGGGGCAGGCCCGGCTCAGACTGTCGATAAACCCTCTGCCTTGCGCAGCAAGGCTCAGGCTGTCGAAAAACCTTATCGGGAGTTGTCAGAGGGGCCGCAGCCCCTCTG
>JAEDGL010000009.1 GCA_016297535.1 Clostridia bacterium
GTGGGGCTGCGGCCCCTCTGACAACTCCCTGTAAGGTTCAGTCTGAAACGGCTCGCCGGCTTTTTGCCGGAGAGCCGTTTTTTCATATCCCGTTTGCCGGAAAGGCATTTACCGGCTTGCACTGGGAGAAACGCCGAAGACGGCGTGGAAGCATCTGGCAAAATAGGCCGGATCGGAAAAACCGCACCGGCCGGCTATTTCCAGAATACTCAAATCCGGCTGCTTCAGCAGCACCCGCGCCTGCTCCAGTCTCAGCTGGCGCAGATAGGCCATGGGATGGGTGCGCAGGTATGTCTGGAACAGCCTTTGCAGATGCCGGGGAGATACGCAGGCATATTGGGCAATTTCCTGTAATGAAATTGCCTCCTGCAGATGGGTTTGCATCAGATCCAGCGCGCGAACCAGCACCTGGATCACATGGCCGGTGGGAGTGGCCGCGTGATACTCCGCCGCCAGAAAGCTCATCAAAGCCGCCACGCTCATGCGCAAAACGCCGTCAAAACCGGGATCCGCCTTCTGCTCCTGCCGGATGATCAGCCGGGAAAGCGTTTCCACATGCGCGATCGCCTCTTCGCCAAGGCGCAGCGCCGCGGCGTAGGTACCCCTTTGGCGCAGCTCTGGCTCCAGCAGAAAAAACTCCGCAAAGCCGGGAAAGGTCTGCAGTTCCGTCAGCGACTGCGTAAACAGCCCGGTGGTGTACATCAGATTGATGATGGACAGCTGCTGCACGTTCTGAAAGCCGTGCAGCGTATCGCCCTTTACCACAAATACATCGCCGCGCTCAAGCGGAACGCTGCTTTGATCCACAACATGGATGGCGCTTCCGCCCAGAATGAAAAATGCCTCGGTATACTCATGCCGGTGGAGGGGAAAATCCTGCTGCAGCACAGCCCCCTCCATATGCAGGCCGATGCGCTCCAGCGCCGCGTGCTCCCCGCTGCGGTAGACGGGATGGGGAATAGGAATGTCGTTTTTTTCCTGATGCATGTCTGGTTTCTCCCTGTACAATCTGGATGCTTTCATGCTATCATAACACAGGAACAGCCAGGGTACAACCCTGTTTGACAAACCTTTGGGAGGGAAAACCCATGCGCTACAAAGAAGATTGGGAGCAGGCAAAAAAGCGTCTGACGGCGTTCTGGAATCAGGAGATTGAGGACCGCTGCTGCATCGGCGTAAAGGCGTTTGACCAGCAGCGTTTTTCCACCGTGCGCCTGGTCAACGGCACGGATGAGGAGCGGTTTGCCTACTGGACAAACCCGGACCGGATTATCGAGCGCAACCGCCTGCGCATGCAAAACACCTATTACGGCGGCGAGGCCTTCCCCTGCATTTTTCTGGATCTGGGCGCGGGCGGTCATGCCGGGTTTTTCAAGGGCGCCAAATACTACTTTGGCGATTCGGTGTGGTTTTTCCCCTCTGTGGAGGAGCCGGGCGAGCTGGAGTTTGACAAAAACAGCTTTCTGTACCAGAAAACGCTGGAGCTGGCGCGGGCGTTTGTGCGGGATAGTCAGGGCGATTACATGGTATCCATGCCGGATACCACCGGCAACGCGGACGCGCTTTCCCACCTGCTGGGGCCGGAAAACCTGATGATCAGCATGATGGAGGATCCGGAGGCGGTGCAGGGCGCGCTTCTCAAAATCCAGGGCGCCTATGAAAGCATCATGACGGATGTGTACCAGATTGTAAAACAGGTAAACGAAGGCGGCTCCTGTGTGGACTGGCTGAGCACATGGGCACCCGGATATCATGCGCAAATGCAGTGCGATATGTCCGTGATGATTGCCAATGATATGTTCCGCGAGTTTATCATGCCGGAGCTGCGCGCGCAATGCACGCATCTGCAGTACCCGCTCTATCATTTTGACGGGGTGGAGCAGCTTCGCCATCTGGAGGATCTCCTGTCCATCCCCGAGCTGCGCGCCATCCAATGGACGCAGGTGGCCGGTCAGCCATCGTGTCTGGCATATCTGCCCCAGCTGCGCCGCATTCAGCAGGCAGGCAAGAGCCTGCTGATTCCCGTGCAGCCCGAGCAGGTACAGCCGCTGATGGAAAATCTGTCCTCCCGGGGGTTGTATCTGGTAACCACCGTTTCCACGCGCGAGGAGGCCGACCGGCTGATCCGCGAGGTGGAGCGGATGACGCACGACTGAGAACAAACGGGAAGACCCTTTTGGGTTTTATCCAAAACATTTCCGGCAAAAGAGATTGCTGTAGTCAGGCTTTTTTGCCATGCTGAAAACCCGGCCTGCCGCGTGGCAGGCCGGGTTTTCTTGCGGAATGCGCGAAATCAGTAGTTGCTGGCCTTGATCTGGAAATAGGCCTTGGGATGCTTGCACACGGGGCACAGCTCGGGGGCCTTCTTGCCAATCACAATGTGGCCGCAGTTGGAGCATTCCCAGATCATATCGCCGTCGCGGCTGAAGACCACGCCGCCTTCCACGTTGGCAAGCAGCTTGCGGTAGCGCTCCTCGTGGGTCTTTTCGATGGCGCCCACCTTGTCAAACAGCACGGCAATCTCGGTAAAGCCTTCCTCGCGGGCGTCGGCAGCCATCTGGGCGTACATATCCGTCCACTCGTAGTTTTCGCCCTCTGCAGCGTCCAGCAGGTTCTGGGCGGTGGTGGGCACTTCGCCATCGTGCAGCAGCTTGAACCAGATCTTGGCGTGCTCCTTTTCGTTGTTGGCGGTTTCCTCAAACAGGTTGGCAATCTGCACATAGCCTTCCTTTTTGGCCTTGGAGGCGTAGTAGGTGTACTTGTTGCGGGCCTGGCTTTCGCCGGCGAAGGCGGTCATCAGGTTCGCTTCCGTTTTGGTGCCTTTGAGCTCTTTCATGGTTTTTCCCTCCTGATATCAATGTGAGCGGTTACAGTATACCCCGTGCACACGGGACTGAAACCCATTACTCCCAGGTTTGACCAAAGCCAAATACGGACCAGTGATCCGTGTGCAGCGTGTACTGCACCAGCGGGTCAGTCTGCATCTCCTCGGGCACCTGCGCCATGTTGTACTGCAGGCGGTTGCGGTCCTCCGTGCCAATGAGGTTGTTGGCCTTGTTGCTGTCGTACAGATAGCAGTAGCTTTTGACGGTGTTGGACATATTGCCCTCGACGGTGGTAACGGCATAAAGGCCGTCGCCCAGATCCTTCACATCCGTTACCGAGCCGATATGCACGGTGCGGTAGGCGTTGCTCATATCCGCATAGATCACCAGATAGCCGGGTTTGGGGATATCCACAAAGCGGCCGAGCGACCAGAAGCCGTCATACTGGTTGCCCACCTGGCCCTCGCGAAAAAATTGCACCATGGGGGGCTGGGCGGTATCCACTTCCTTTTCGCCCAGGGGCAGATTGCCGCTGGCGTTGGCGCAGTAGATGGTGAAGACCGAGCACCAGCCTACCTCCTTTTTGCGGCCGTAGTACCATTTGGCGTACTGGTTGTACTTGGGCAGCCTTGCGCGCCGGACGGAGTAAAACTCGCGGTTGAGCACATAAAGGTAGTTTTTGATGGTTTCGGGCAGCTGATCATCGCCGACGGTAACGGTATAGCGGTGCTCGCCATCCGCCAGCGTGCAGGTAACGGTTGCCTGGCCGGGCGCAACGCCAGTCATGATGCCATCCTGTGAAATGGTGACCACGCTTTCATCCGAGGAGGAAAAAACGCCGCTGATTTCGGGATAGGGGAAAGAAGCCTGCTCATCGTAGGGGATGATGCCGGGATTGACGCAGGGCGCATAGGCGCTGTCGCCGGTATGCAGGGTGTAGGCGCCGGTGGCCTCGCCCTGCTGGGCAGGCGTTTGCAGGCCGGCAAGCGCCTGATCGAAAAGGGCGTCAAGGCGCTCATCGGCCATGGACGCTCCGGGCAAAAGCAGTGCGACGGCCAGGAAAAAAGCAGCTGCACGCTTGAAAAAACAAAGCTTCATATATCTCAATACTCCTTTATTCATCCATTACAACAATTGATTATATCACATCCTTCCCCGTTTTGAAAATGAAAAGCATCAAATTAAAAAACAAATCCGTAGCGGTTCTGAAAAATTTATTTTGATTTTTTTGAAAAAAGCGTTGACAAAGGGGACGAAGTGTTGTACTATAATCAACGTCGCGTGAGTGACCGGAGCGTCGCGGGGTAGAGCAGTTTGGTAGCTCGTCGGGCTCATAACCCGGAGGTCGTGGGTTCAAGTCCCACCCCCGCAACCAACATGGCGGCGTAGCTCAGTTGGCTAGAGCATTCGGTTCATACCCGGAGTGTCACTGGTTCGAATCCAGTCGCCGCTACCAGAAACAATCTCCTTTGCCTGAAAGGCAAAGGAGATTTTTACGTTGATCGCCATCCTCCAGGGGCCGACTGAATGTGAACAGAACAGCGCATCCGCTTTCGGAAGAGAAAACAGATGCGCTGCCGGAAAAACGCGTGTCCAAAAACGATTCTGTCGTGCGGGGAAGGGCTGAGGGATCATGGCTGCTAAAAAGCCATCCGCCCCCAGCCTTCGCCACGGATAGGTCCTTTGCCCAGCATTTCACGGCCCAGATTGACATAGTAACGGTAATTCTCAATGGATACGCCGTTGGGAATGCGATGATCCAGCCCGAAAATGGTGCCGCCGCCCAGGGTTGTGGAACAGATTTTGCGCTCCAGCTCCTCGCGGATGGCCGCACGATCTTTGCGCAGGGCAAATTTGTCCAGCCCGCCCTTCAGCGAAAGCCGCTTGCCGTACTGCCGGCGGATCTGCACAATATCCATGCCGGCGTTTGGCTCGCACGGGTGGATGCTGTTGATGCCGCATTCGAGAAACGCATCCAGCACAGGGTTCATATTGCCGTCGCTGTCCTGGGAAAAAAGCTTTGCGCCCTGCGCCTTTGCGGCGTTCCACACCTTTTGGTAATAGGGCATCAAAAATTCCCGCACCTGCCCCGGGCCGAACAGCGGGCCGGATTTTCCCGCCATGTCCTCGTGGATGAACAGGTGATCGATGGGCACGATCTCGCCCACGCGCTCAATGACCTTTACGCAGGTATCGCCGATGGTGGAAAGGATATCCTGAATCAGCTCCGGCTCTTCGTAGCAGGCGATGCATAGATTTTCCTCTCCCAAAAGCTGGCGGGGCTCGTCAAAGCCGCCCGGAACGGAGAGCACGGTCAGATATCCCTTGTCGCGAAGCGCCTTTTGCTCGCGCAGGCGGGCGGCGTGGATGCGGCTGTCCGAAAAGGCGTACCAGTGTCTGATTTTGAGCCAGTCATCCATGGTTTCCACCGGATGGGTGAGCGGCAGGGGCAGGGACGCGCTTTTCTTGATCAGCTTCATCCTGCGGCCGTACTGATCCACGGAAATGGTTTCTTCGTCCGTGTCCGACAAAACGACGGGTTCCATGCCGGTTACGGCGCCGGTTTGGCAGGCCAGCTCGGTTTTGAGCACATAATCCCAGTCGAAGGCGGTCATGGCAATCTCCTTGGCGGTAGCGCCCTGGCGCCTCCATTCCTCCTCCAGCTGAACAAGCGGGCCGAAAAGCTCGCAGAACATTTCCTCGCCGGTGTACTCAAACAGGCTGTGGGCGATATAGCGTTCTCTATCCCAGATCATTGGCCGTCTCCTTTCAGAAAGAGGGAAGGCGTTTTAAACACTTTTTTCGTAAAAGGCAATCAAATCCTTTTCGGGCATGGGCGCGGCAAACAGATATCCCTGAATGCGATCAATCTGCTGCTCCTGCAGCCGCTGCGACAGCGCCTGCGTTTCCACCCCTTCGGCAACCACCAGAATGTTGTTCTGGTGCAGGAAGGAGATCAGCATTTTGATAAGCCCCAGATTGCGCTGGCCGGTTTCGCCCAGATCCAGCTGGATCATGGTGGCATCCAGCTTGACCACTTCAAAGGGCAGCTGCAGCAGGCAGTTAAAGTTGGAGTAGCCCGCGCCAAAATCATCCAGGTAGAACCGATAGCCTTCCTTGCGGATTTCGCGCATCACGTACTTGACCTGTTCAAAATTTTCCAGAATGGCGCGTTCGGTAAACTCCAGAATAATGCGGCGGTGATCCAGCCCGTAGCGGTCGACAATGCTGTTCAAACGTACCACGAACGAGTTTTCCATCAGCTGCGCCATGGGTAAATTGACCGCGACGCTGGTATACTGCAATACGGGATTGTTTTGCAGCGTCTGGCAAACCTGCTCCAGCACAAACCAGGTAATCAGGCCGATTATGCCGGTTTCCTCTGCAAGCGGAATAAACTCCCCGGGGCTGACGAGGCGCCCGTCAGGCTCGCGAAGACGGATCAGCGCCTCCATGGAGCAGAAGCGGTTTGTCTTCATGCATTTGATGGGCTGGTACCACACCTCAAACCCGTGCTGCACGTCGATGGCTTGCAGACGCTCAATCATATAGCGGCGGCGCTGCATCTCCTCGCCCAGGGAAGGGGTATAGTGGATAAAGCGGCTCCTGTTGCGGTAGGCTTTGGCGGCGGCATATTCCAGCTTTTCGTAAAAGGATTCCGTATCCGTTTCCTCGGCGCTGGTAATATATTCAACCAGCACATATTCAAAATGGATTTCATTGTTTGCGCATAGAATGCCCGATTCAAGAAAATTGAGCAGGGTCTGCAAATGCCTGTCTGCGGTTTGCTGGTCGAGATACGGAATCAGCAGCGCGAAAACCGTTCCGTTCATATGGAAGGCCTTGCTGTTTTTGATCAGCCTCTCCAGCGCAAAGGCAAACTGATAGAGCGCTTCATCGCCGAAGACATGGCCGTATTTCTGGTTGATCATGCCAAAGTCCTTCAGGTTGATCAGAAAGGCCTGAAATACGGAGCCGTTTTTGATTTTTTCATCCACGCTGTCAAAAAAACGGTGCCGGTCGTTGAGCTTCGTCAGCACATGAACCCCTTCGCGCTGACCCTGGTAGATGAGAAACAGGACGGTATCAACCATGGACATGCTGAAGCTGTTGAGCATGATCTCCGGGTACATGCGCTGCAGGCAGGTGCACATGACAAAAATAGGAATGATATCAATAAGCACGCGCTTGATGGACAGATTGGCGTTTTTTCGGTTGCGGAGATAGCAGATCAGCACCAGAATCACCTGGCAGACCGCAACCATATAGCCAATGGAATTCAGTGGGCCGCGGCAGTACTGGTTTTGCTCGTTGAAATAGAACAGCCATCCGGTCCACAGATTCAGGATAATAACCGTGAGATAAAAGGCAAAGCAGATTCCAAGCCCCACGTAGGCGTTGCGCAGACAGTGCTTTTCGTGCGAGTGCTCCAGAATGCGGGCGAGCACGTAAAGCGCAATGCTGGTTGTCGCAAAAATGTTTACGCAGAAGTACAGGCTGTTAACGGCCATATTCAGCCACAGCGGCGTATCGGGCCTGCCCATCAGATAGCCGGTCAGCAGGTTTGAAACGGCCGTCAGCGCGGTCATGAGAAGGCTGGTCAGAAAAAACTTGCTGGTTTTGGTCAGGGCAAAGGTTCCATCAAAGAAAAATACGCTGAGTACGAGTACCAAACCAAGAGCAAAAAAATCGCCGATAAAATTCATAAAGCCACTTTCTTTCGAAGATCGCTTGGAAATATCGTATCGTTTCTCGTTCCAGGATCTTTGATACAGTGATTATACTACTGAATGGCGCGGGAATCAACCGATGTCTGCAATGAAAAAAGCTGAAACTGGTAAGAAATGCCTGCGGCAGTGGGTGCCTTGACATGTGTTTTATTTTTGATAATAAAATTACCAAGGGCTTGATTGGCAGAATCTGCCCCGGCCCATGAATTACTATCTTAGAAAACTGTTACAGAAATAGTTTCACACTGTCCATTTGCAAAACGATGGGAATAAGGTGGTACTGATGATAAATTTTGCTGGTAAGCTTGTTTTGGACTTTGAAAAGGATTCAGATCTTCGCATTTCATCTACCTGCAGGGCAATAACCGGGTTAAATCTTGTTGTAATACTGCTTAATTTTATGCATTTTTTTAAAATTGGTTCCGCTCTGTATCCGACTCTAATTGTTTCAACTGTCATATTACTGACTCCGACTTTGTTTTATGATATTTTGGGTCTGCGCTCAAAATTCATAAGATATCTTGTCCTGACGCTTCTGGTTTTTATGTCTGGACTTATGTATTCGGTCTTATCATATCACGTGATAATTATATATGGGAAAAACGGCTTTTTCAAACGCCCACCGAAAACACAGGAACGCTACGGCTGAATGAAACCTGCAACAAAACATTTGATACTGTGTTTGCCTCTGCTTTGACTCGATTTCAGGTGCCCTCGAAGGACGGAGCGTATTATGATGGCATTCTACATCCGGGGGGATTGCCATGATAACGGAATGGACCCAACAGGCTTGCACCGATTCAATCGAACACATCATTTCATTGATTATTGCACACCTGAAACCAGGAGTAAAATGAGGGAAAAGCCGATCCCGGGAAACCCTTGGAGGCGTAGCAGAAAAGCCTTTTTGTGCGAATTTGGATCTTGTACCGGACAGAGAATACAAGGAGAATTTTGTCTCCCCAATTGCCGGGTTTCCGGGACCGAATGAATCAAAATTATTTTTTGTGAAAGGGTTGATTTTTGGCAAAAATGGAATATACTCGTTTATATAGTACATGAATCGTTTGCTGAAATGTATTACCGCCGAACCAGATGGGAGTGATTGCCGTGAAGAGCGGAACAGGTGTACAGGCCAAAAGTGGATCTTCAATCAGAAAGTTTATCTATGCCAAACGCATTAACCGTAACTGGCAGCTGTACCTGATGATGATTCCTGTACTGGCCTTCTTTGCGGTGTTCTGCTATACGCCCATGTACGGCATCACCCTGGCTTTTAAGGATTACAAGGTGCTCAAGGGCATTATGGCCAGTCCCTGGGCCAATCCGTGGTACAAATATTTTCTGCAATTTTTCCAGTCTCCGTACTTTACCCGTGTGCTGGGTAATACCATTATCCTGAGCCTGGAGTGCCTGCTGCTGGGCTTCCCGCTGCCCATTCTTCTGGCCCTCAGCCTGAACGAGGTGCACTCCATCCGCTACAAGAAGTTTGTGCAAAACGTTACCTACGCGCCGCACTTTCTTTCGGTGCTGGTGCTGGTGGGCGTAATCAAGGCCTTTACCAACTCCGATTACGGCATTGTAAATACCGTGATCCGCAAGCTGGGCGGCGAGGGCTACAACTGGATGCAGAAGGCCAGCATGTTCCGCCCGCTGTATGTAGGCTCGGGCATCTGGCAAAACATCGGCTGGGATTCCATCATCTACATTGCCGCGCTGGCTGGCATCGATCCCGGCCTGCACGAGGCGGCCATGATCGACGGCGCCAACCGCTGGCAGCGCATCTGGCACATCAACCTGCCGGGCATTATGTCCACCATGGTCATTCTGCTCATCCTCAACTCCGGCCATATCATGAACGTTGGCTTTGAAAAGGTGTATCTGATGCAGAACGACCTGAACCTTTCGGTTTCGGACGTCATTGCCACCTACTCGTACCGCATAGGCATCGAGAGCGCTCAGTACAGCCTGTCCACCGCCATCAGCCTGTTCAATTCGCTGATCAACTGCGCGCTGCTGCTGCTGGTAAACACCTGCTCGCGCAAACTTAGCGAAACCAGCCTGTGGTAATGTGAAAGGAGGGTCTGGCATGACAAGCGTAACCAAGAAGCTGTCAAAATCCTCCGCGCTCAACCGGATGACCCGCGGAGACAAGGTCTTTGAGGTGATCAACTGCATTTTTCTGGCCCTGATCGCCTGCATCATTCTCTACCCGCTGATATACGTAATCAGCGCCTCCTTCAGCGATGCCATGTCCGTAACCTCCGGCAAAATGTGGCTGTGGCCGGTGGATTTGACGCTGGAAAACTACGAGCAGGTTTTCAAAAACGATAACATCATGCGGGGCTATCGCAACTCGCTGATCATTATGCTCTCGGGCACGGCGCTTAACCTGGTCATGACCATCCTGGCCGCTTTCCCCATGTCGCGGCGCGATCTGTGGGGCCGGGATGTGATGATGAAGCTGATGACCTTCTGCATGTTCTTCTCCGGCGGCCTCATTCCCACCTACCTGCTGGTGGGCAAAACGCTGAAGCTGATGAACAACTGGCTGGCGCTGATTTTGCCCGGTTCCATCTCGGTGTACAACATGATCATCATGCGCACCTATTTCTCCACCTCCATTCCCTACGAGCTGCACGAGGCGGCGGAGATTGACGGCTGCAGCCCCGTGGGCACGCTGATGCGCATCGTGCTGCCCCTGTCCGGCCCCATCATCGCCGTAATTGGCCTGTACTACGCGGTGGGGCACTGGAACAGCTATTTCAGCGCCCTGCTCTACATCAATCAGGAAAACATTCAGCCCCTGCAGCTGTACCTGCGCAAGGTGCTCACCGCCAACAACGCGCAGGCGCTGATGGAAATGGGCGCGGACGAGGCAGCCCGCGCGGCCATGCGCGCCGAAACCATCAAGTATTCCGTGATCGTGGTATCCAGTATCCCGATGCTGCTCATTTACCCCTTTGTGCAAAAGTTTTTTGTCAAGGGCGTTATGATCGGCTCGGTCAAAGGTTGAACCCAATCCGCGGATGCGGAGAAAAAATAGAGGAGGTATATCCATGAAAAAACGTCTGTTTGCCCTTGTGACGGTTCTGGCCATGTTGATTTCTGTCAGCGCGCTGGCAGAAATTAACCCCGAAGGACTGCCCATCACCACCGAGCCCATCGTGCTGACTGCCGCTGTCAGCCAGTCCGAAATCCAGGGCGACTTCAACGAGATCGTCATCCTGAAGGACTTCGAAGAAGCCTCCGGCGTTGACATCCAGTATCAGAACATCCCCTCTTCCGACCGCAAGACCCAGCTGAGCCTGATGCTGGCCTCCGGCGAGGTTCCGGATATTCTGTTCAAGATGAGCGTTTCCTCCACCGATCAGGCCAAGTACGCGGACGAAGGCATGTTCGTTGCCCTGTCCGATTACGAAGAGCTGATGCCCAACCTGATGCGGTACTTCGAGGAGTACCCCACCGCCCGTCAGGCCGTTACCCAGGCTGATGGCAAGATCTATGCCGCTCCCTACATCCTGACCGGCGACGCCATCCGCGTTGGCGCTAAGACCTGGTTCAACACCGATGTGCTGGAGAAGCTGGGCAAGACCGTTCCCACCACGCTGGATGAGCTGTATGATTACCTCGTAGCCTGCAAGGGTCTGGATTACAACGGCAACGGCACCGCCGATGAAATCCCGCTGACTGCTGCCTCCATCGATGTAATCGAGGAAGTGCTGGCCGGTTCCTTCGGCTGGGAGAACCGTGGTTCCTCTCACCGCGACGTGTTCGTCAAGGACGGCGCTCTGAACTACGCCTACTCCAGCAACGAGTACCGCGAGGAGCTCAAGTTCCTCAACAAGCTGTACAGCGAAAAGCTGATCGACCAGGATATCTTCACCATGGACTATGCGCAGGAGATCGCCAAGGCTTCTACCGGCCGCGCCCTCACCTACATGATGGTTAACAACAGCCCCGTTTCCAACTCTCCCTACGAGCAGTACACTCTGGGCCAGAAGGAGCCCTTCACCGGCGCCAATGGCGAAAAGATGTGGACCATCTACTCCCTGCCCGCCAGCACCTCCGGCCAGTTCATGATCACCTACAAGTGCGCTGAGAAGGGCGAGGACTATGTGAAGGCTGCCGTCCGCTGGATGGATCACTGGTACTCTGACGAAGGCATCATCGCCTACTTCATGGGCGTGAAGGGCGTAACCTACGAAGAAGACCCCAACTCTCCCGGCGGCCTCAAGCTGACCGATGCCGTGCTCAACAGCCCCGATGGCCGCTCCTTCGAGCAGGTTCTGGCTGAGTACGTACCGTGGGCCGGCGGCGCCAACCCCTCCGTTGCCTCCAACGAATACTTCAAGGGCGGCGAGACCTGGCCCGTTTGCCTCGAGGCTGTGGCTGGCCTGCGCAACTACTTCCCCGAGGAAGTATGGGCTCCCTTCACCCGCTACTACACTGCTGAAGAAGCTTCCGAGCTCTCCTCCATCAAGACCGAGCAGGAGAACTACTGGAAGGAGTGGCGCGGCTACTTCATCACCGGTCAGAAGGACATCAACGACGACGCTACCTGGGCTGAGTATGTTGATGGCTACAAGGGTGTGAACAACGACCGCTACATGGAAATCTACCAGAAGGGTTTTGCTGCCTACTCCGCCGAGTAAGCCTGCAATCCGGTCCGGCGCTTTACGCTGCAGCGCAAGGCGCCGGAGCCCGAGCCAAATACCCGACAGCCGGGGCCGGATCCATCCGGCTCCCGGCTTGCCAAGTCGGGAGGAGGGGAACTTGACGGACTGTTCCGTTAAGTTCTCCTTTTCGTGAATATCAACAGGAGGGATACAACATGAATGTCGGTATCGTAATCATTCATACCAAGGATGGCATGGCAGAAAAGTTTGCCAGCGCCGCAGCGCAGGGTTTTCGGCATTGCCAGCTCGTCAGCTGGATTCCCACCCTGTGGACGGATGAAGGCGCCGAGGAAATCAAACGCCTGAGCGCCGAGCACGGCGTGGAAATCACCGCCTTCTGGTGCGGCTGGGTGGGCCCCAAGCGCTGGAACTTTACCGAAGGCCCCGAAACCCTGGGGATTGTACCGGTAGCATACCGTGCCCAGCGCGTGCAGAACCTGCTGGACGGCGCGGCCTTTGCCCTTAAGCTGGGCGTGGTGGATGTGGCCACACACATGGGCTTTATTCCCGAAAACATGAGCGATCCCAACTACCCCGGCGTTGTGGCCGCCGTCAAGTGCATTGCCCAGGAGCTGAAGAAGAACGGCCAGAATTTGCTGTTTGAAACCGGCCAGGAAACGCCTGTTGTGCTGCTTCGCCTGTTTGAGGAAATCAACACCGGCAACCTGTACCTCAACCTGGATCCTGCCAACCTGATCCTTTACGGCAAGGCCAACCCGGTGGATGCGCTGGATGTGTTTGGCGATTATGTGCGCGGCGTGCACGCCAAGGACGGCCTGTATCCCACCAATGGCCGCGAGCTGGGCCACGAGGTAAAGGTAGGCCAGGGCAAGGCCAACTTCCCCGCGCTGCTCAAGGGGCTTAAGGAGCACGGCTTTGACGGCAGCCTGACCATCGAGCGCGAAATCTCCGGCGAGCAGCAGCTGATTGATATCAAGGAAACCCAAACCTATCTGAACGAATTGATTGCCACTTTGGACAAATGAAGGTGATTGGAAATGCTGAAAGTTGCAATGCTTGGAATGGGCGGCATCAGCAAAGCGCACCGTCTGGCCTGGAAGGAAATCCCGGAGGCCACGATCATCGCCGTATGTGATATCCGCCCCGAAAAGGCGGATGCGGCTGCGCAGGAAACCGGCGCAAAGGCGTACTACCGTTTTGAAGACATGATGGCCGCAGAAACGTTTGATCTCCTGGACATCTGCCTGCCCACCTATCTGCACGCCGATTACACCGTTCGGGCGCTGGATGCCGGGATTCATGTGCTGTGCGAAAAGCCCATTTCCCTCAAGATTGAGGATGTTGACCGCGTGTACGAGGCGGCAAAGCGCAACAACCGTTGCGTGATGATTGCGCAGGTGGTACGCTTCTGGCAGGAGTATCTGGTGCTGAAGGACGCCTTTGACACGGGCAAGTACGGCCGCCTTCTCAGCGGACGCATGACCCGTTTGGGCAGCACCCCCAAGACCAGCTGGGACGGCTGGATGCGCGATCCTGAGCGCAGCGGTCTGGTGCCCTTTGATCTGCATATTCATGATCTGGATTTCATGATTTACGCCTTTGGCCAGCCCGAAAAGATGACCCGTTTCCGCGCCGGCACACCCACGCAGGATTATTTTGAGGCGATCTATCAGTATCCCGGCTTCTTCATTTCTGCTGAGGCAGCGTGGTTTGATTGCAGCTACCGCTTCCAGAGCGCCTTCCGCTTTCAGTTTGAAAACGCCGTGCTGGAGTTTAAGGATGGCAAGCTGACCATCTTCCACCAGAACGGCGAAACCGAGGAGCCCTGCGAACGCAAGACGGATGACGGAGACGGCTATGTGCCCAAGACCAACGCGTATTTCGAGGAAATCCGCTATTTCACCGATTGCGTGCTGGCCGGAAAGCCCTGCGAAAAGGTAAAGCCCGAGGAGCTGAAAACGGTGCTTTCCCTCATCGAGCAGCTGGCCTGAGCTATCCGCTCCAGAAAAACACCGTAGGGGTTTTATGTGGATGGCAGATCACCCTGCGTATCTTTCGATATGCAGGGTGATTTGCTTCAAAGGAAGAATGATACATGGAATATGCTAAATTACAGGCGGGCTGTTTGCTGATCTTCTTTTACATCCTGTGGATGTACTGGAAGGAATCCGTTAACACAAAAAATTGAATGCATTTTTTTCTATGACGCCCTTTTGTGCGTTGCACCCTGGGCCATTTTTTTTGATGGCCTTACCGCGTGGACGGTCAATCATACACAGATCGTGTCGGACAATCTGAACCTTGCGCTTCATGGTCTGTTTTTTATTTCGATGGATCTTACCATCATCTTTTCTACGCTGTATATGTGGCAAATCACGGTTGGAGTGCCCAGGGAAAAAGGAAAGCTGATCGCCCTTCTCACCCCTTCCGTTCTTTCTATTGTGGGGATACTGGTTTTTTTGAAGGATCTTTTCTATATCGAAGGAACGATCACGCGCTACTCCATGGGGATTTCGGTCATCATATGCTATCTGTCCCTTGTTGTGCATTTTGGCATGATCTTTGCACTGATTCTTTTCAAGCACAGAACCATTGAAAAACACAAGCGCACAAGCATTCTGGTCTGCGTGTTGATAGCCGTGTGCGTGCTCATTTATCAAATGATTCAGCCCGAGGCGCTGGTCAGTGCGATTTTCCCTGTTATGATGGTGCTTGGGTTGTATATCAACAGTGAGGATCCGGCCAAAATACGTCTGGAGCACTATCATATGGAGGTTGTATCCAGCTTTGCAACCCTGGTTGAAAACCGTGACGACAGCACCGGAAACCATATCAAGCGCACCCGGGGATATGTAGGCATCATTCTGGATGAAATGCGCAGGGACGCGGCCTATCGCACCATGATCACGAAGGACTATATCGAAAATGTACTCAATGCCGCCCCCATGCATGATATTGGCAAAATCGCCATTCCCGACAGCGTTCTCCAAAAGCCCGGAAAGCTGACGGAGGATGAGTTTGACTTGATGAAAACCCATACCATTCTTGGTGGAAACATCATTCTGGAAACCTTTCGAAATCTTGACGAGCCGGAATATCTGAAAATTGCGTACGAAACCGCACGCTTCCATCACGAAAAATGGAACGGAAAGGGTTATCCGGATGGACTGGCGGGAGAGGAAATTCCCCTTCATGCCAGAATGATGGCCATTGCCGATGTGTTTGACGCGCTTTCTGCAAAACGCTGCTATCGGGACGCCCTGCCGCTTGACGATTGTTTTCGCATCATTGAGCAGGGCATTGGGAGTGATTTCGATCCTCAGCTGGCCACGCTGTTTTTGTGCGCAAAAGAACGGGTGGTCATGCAGTTTATCCAAAATACAGCCCCTTCCCTGCGTCAGAACAAAAAAGGAAGGAAAACAGGTTCCCGACAATCTGCGCCCCATTTGGACAACCGCTGAGAAACCAGCGGTTTTTTGTTGCCGCTTTTTGAAAAACGCTATTGACAGAAAAAATCATTCTCAGTATAATTGTGAACGATACATAACGTACGATGTATATCAAGCGCTTTTGATGGAGGAACGAGATGAGCAAATATGATTTGCTGTGGCAGTACCTGAAAAACCAAACAGCTTCTTCGCTGCAGCTCACCTTTGACCAAATCGGGCAAATCGCCGGTACGGCGCTGGATCACTCCTTTCTTGCATCCAAGAAGGAGCTGCAGGCTTACGGGTGGAGGGTTTGTCACATCTCCCTAAAGGAACAGTGGGTTTCGTTTGAAAAGCAAACCGGCGATACTCATCAGGAGGGGCAATGAAACGCCTGAAACCATGGAAGCTTCTGATGAATGCGGCCTCCATCGCTCTGCTCATTTTGATGGGCGTTGCAGCTGCCCGGCCGTTTACGCCTGTTTTTCAGGGAATCCGCATCCGGGATTCATACGCTTATGTGCTGGAAATACAAAGGATGAACGGGAACGACCGGCATACCCTGGAGCTAAGGGCGGGAGACGTTGTTCGGGTTGCGTTTGAAACGGAGAAGGGGGAACTAAGGCTGCAGATCTGCGCGCCGGACGGTACCGTTATTTACCGCGGAAACGGCAGGAAAGCCTCCTCCTTTACACTGAACATAGCGCAAACCGGGGCCTATACAATGGAGGTAAAGGCAAAGCAGGCCAGGGGAAACATCCGAATTACCATAAAGGAGAGAAACCAATGAAATCGCTTAAGACCATACAAAAAACACTTCGGGTTTTTCAAATTCTTACAAAAATCATCATGATTCTTACGTTTCTCTGGGCGGGTTTGGCGGCGCTGGGCATGCTGAGCGCCATGGTGTGGCAGCGTGGCGGAATCGTGATCGGCGCAAATCGGGAGTGGCTGCAGGCTCTGGCTAAAACGAGTGAGCCGGACGGAATGACCGCCTTTTTCCTGGCCCAAACCATTCAGGCGCTTGCGGATGGAACCCTGCTGGCCTTCGCATACTACTATCTGAAGTTGGAGCAGGCGGATGGAACGCCCTTTACCCAGCGCGGAGCCAGGCAGATCCGGTCTTTGGGCATTCGGACCATCGTTCTTTCGGTGGTGGCGTGCATTGTTATTGCGGCGATAGGCGCCGCCTTTGGTCTTCCCCTGGATGCGGTGGAAAACCGGGGCCTTGTCTACGCCGTAGCCATGGGCGTTTTGCTCATTCTGGCCTCGCTTGTTCTGCGCTACGGCGCGGAGCTGGATGGCCGGCAGTAAGACGTGCTCTGCCAATACTGCTTATGCAAAGGGGATGACAAACCATGCGAACGGATATCACAAAAGCGCATCAATGGAACGCGGCCGATTCCGTTACCTCATTGCGTATGATCGGTTCCGTTTGCCTGCTTTTTCCCCGCTTGGGCTCCATCGGCTTTTACGCGGTCTATACCCTTACCGGGCTGACGGATGCGCTGGATGGATGGCTTGCCCGAAAAACCGGCACGGCCAGCGATTTCGGAGCAAGGCTGGACAGCATCTCGGATCTGTTGTTTTATGCGATCATGCTGTTGCGGCTGTTTCCGGCTTTGATCGGAATTTTGCCGGTGCAGCTCTGGTATGCCGCTTTCGGGGTGGCGATGCTGCGGCTGGCTGCATATCTCACGGCGGCGGTCAAGTTTCATCGCTTTGCGTCGCTGCACACATGGCTCAACAAGCTTACCGGCTGCGCAGTCTTTTTGCTGCCATACGTGCTGATGAGCTCCTTCACCCCCGTTTACTGCTGGATAACCTGCATGCTGGGAGGCGCAGCATCTGTGGATGAACTGGCAATCCACCTTGACAGCCAAACCTATAGCTACGGCAGCAGATCGTTTTTTCACAGACAGGTTTAACAGCAGGTGCGCCAGCGCAGCTGGAGTGGCACAAAGGAAAAAGCTTTTGATCACCGGAAAGGATGGGGTTTCATGGCGCCCAAAAACAAGTATACCAAAGAAGAAATGATCAGCGCGGCGCTTCGGGTGGTTCGCGCCAAAGGGATGGAGGCGCTAACCGCAAAGGCGCTGGCAGAGGAGCTTGGCACCTCCACCCAGCCGGTTTTTACCTGCTTCAGCACAATGGAGAGCGTCAAAAAAGAGGTTCGGGCCGCCGCGGAAGAAGTATACGACGCCTATGTTGCCCAGGGGCTTCGGCAGGAAATCTCCTTCTACGGCTTTGGCACACAGTATGTGCGCTTTGCCAGAGAGGAGCCGGAGCTGTACCGGCTGCTGTTTCTCACCAGGGAGGATGGCGCCTGCGGCGCGCTGGAAGCAATGAAGCATTCCCAGCAGAGGGTAAGGCCGTCTCTGGAAAAAACCTATCACCTTAGCCCCGAAGAAGCAGACCGCTTTTTTCGGGATCTCTGGCTGGTGGCCCACAGCCTTGCCACGCTCATCGTAACCGGCGGCTGTCCGTATTCGGATGGAGAAATCGGCCAGATTCTGACGGGCTTCAGTGTGAGCATCTGCAAGACTATCAAGGAGGTACCGGGTTTCACATCCGGTACGTTTGATCGCAACCGCGTGTTCCGTTCGCTGATTGCCTCAAATGAAAATAGCCGGGAGCAGCAGTTATGAGAGCCGTGCCCGCCTTCCATTGCAGATGCATCTGCCGGGCGGATGGAACGCTAAACGGCCAACCGGCCGATGTACCTTTTCAGTTTGTCCTGCGGAATACGGGAGGAATACGATGAAATACAAAAAAGTCATAACCCTTAAGGATGGCAGTCAATGCCTTTTGCAAAATGCAGCGCCCAAGGACGCCCAAAAGGTGATGGATTCCTATCTGATTACGCACAGCGAAACGGATTACCTCACCTCCTATCCGGATGAGCGCAGCCTGGATGCGGAGGCCGAGCGGATCGCCCTGCAAGAGAGGGAAGCAAGCGAAAACGAAATCGAGCTGTGCGCCTGGATCCATAGGGAGCTGGCCGGTACGGCAGGTATGTACGCAGTTGGAAACCGCAGCAAGCTGCGCCACCGAGCGTCGTTTGGAATCAGCGTAGAAAAACGGTTTTGGGGCAGGGGAATCGGACGGGCGCTTACCCAGGCCTGCGTGGAATGCGCGCGAAGCGCCGGATATGCGCAACTGGAGCTGGAAGTGGTCGCCGATAACACCGCTGCAATCGCTCTGTACAAAAGCGTTGGTTTTCAGGAATACGGCAGAAATCCCAAAGGCTTTTGCTCCCGCCTCACAGGATGGCAGGAGCTTGTGCTGATGCGTCTGGAGCTGGAATAAGCACCCGGCAACAAAGCCTATCAAACAGGAGGAAACAGCAGATGAAACCGGAAGCAATTGTCTATCGGTCCAATACAGGGTATACCAGGCAGTATGCCCTGATCCTTGGGCGAAAAACGGGTTTACCCGTGTATGCGCTTGGGGAAGCGCCTGCCGGATTGCCCAGGGGAAAAAGGATCATTTATCTGGGCTGGCTGATGGCCGGCAAGGTGCAGGGTTATGCCAAAGCCGCAAAGCAGTATCAGATTGCGGCGGTTTGCGGCGTGGGAATGGGCGCTACAGGCTCTCAGATGCAGGATCTTCGCAAGGCAAATGCCCTGCCTGATGGTTTGCCGGTGTTTACGCTGCAGGGCGGCTTTGATCTTTCCCGCCTGCACGGCGTCTACAAGCTGATGATGACCATCATGGCCAAAACCGCCGGCAAGGGGCTCGCGGACAAGAAGGATCGAACCCCGGATGAAGACGCCATGCTGGATCTGCTGCTGCATGGCGGCAGCCGGGTTAGCGAGGACAATCTGGCGCAAGTAATGCAATGGTATCAAGAGACGCTGTAAACTATGAATACAAGGCTGCTTCAAGGATGACATCACAAACAGAATGAAAAAAGCAAATGTGCAAAGAAAGATCTCTGTGGAAAAAGATGCGAAGTTCTTGGTATCTCCCGGCTTTGCCGAAAACATTTCCGCCGGTTTCTGGCAAAAAAACGCCGCAGGCGAATTATTTTGACATGCTAAAGGATCCTGCGCAGCCAATGAAGCGCAGGATCCTTTGGGGTTTTCTGTTTATTTGGCGGAACAGATGAGTTCCTCCAGCATGCGGGCGCACAGTTCCATGTCCTCCACGGCGATGTGCTCGAAGGGGCCGTGGCAGGCGTGCCCGCCCGTGCACAGATTGGGGCAGGGCAGACCCATGTAGCACAGCTGCGCTCCGTCGGTGCCGCCGCGGATGGCTTCCTCGGTCGGGGTCATGCCAACGACTTCCATGGCTTTGCGTGCGGCATCAACAATGTAGAACACCGGTTCGATCTTTTCGCGCATGTTGCGGTACTGCTCCCGCAGGGTAACGGTCACGCTGCCTTCGCCCCAGCGGTGGTTCATGATTTTTTCAATGTGCTTCATCTGCGCCTTACGGCCTTCAAAGCGGGCGGCGTCGTGGTCGCGAATGATGTAGATAAGCTGAGCACTGCTTTCGTCGCCCTTCATCTCCGACAGATGAAAGAAGCCCTCGTAGCCCTCGGTGTCGCGGGGCGTTTCGCAGCCGGGCAGCATGGCGTTAAATGCCATGGCCAGGAGGCTGGCATTGATCATGGTATCCTTGGAGGAGCCCGGATGCACGCTCAGGCCGCGAAATTCCACCAGTGCCGCGCATGCGTTAAAGTTTTCGTAGGACAGGGTGCCAATCTCTCCGCCATCCACGGTAAAGGCGTAGTCCGCGCCAAAGCCCGGCACGTCAAACTGCTGTACGCCCAAACCCACTTCCTCATCCGGGGTAAAGGCAATGGCAATTCGTCCGTGAGGCTTGCCCTTTTGGAGTACCGCCTCGCAGGCGCAGAGGATTTCTGCGATGCCGGCCTTGTCATCCGCGCCCAGAAGCGTGGTTCCGTCGGTGGTGATCAGGGTTTTGCCCACCAGCTTCTGAAGGCCGGGAAACTGCGCGGGGGAGAGCACGTCGCCGCTTCCGGGCAGGGTGATCTCGCCGCCGTCGTAGTTGGGCACCAGCTGCGGCTTTATGTTTGCGCCGCTAAACTGGGGCGCGGTATCCATGTGGGCAATCAGCCCCATGCAGGGCAGGTCTTCGCAGCCGGGAGTGGCGGGCAGCTCGCCGTAGACAAAGCAGTTGCCGGTTACGCGCACATTGGTCAGGCCAATCTCTTGCATGTCGCCGGCCAGCACATGGGCCAGATCAAACTGGCATTGGCTGGAGGGCACGCTCGCGCCGCCCTCGGTGGATTCGGTGTTGATGGCCACATAGCGCAGGAAACGTTCGGTAACGGTCATGAAAATGCCTTCTTTCCTTTGTATTTATTCAGACAGCCCTTTGGGCTCGCGCTCGCTTGCAAGCATAGCGCCCAGCACAATCACCGCGCCGGTCAGGCCCAGTGCCGTCATTTTTTCATGAAGCACAAAAATGCTCAGCAGCAGCGCGATGACAGGATCCAGATAGCTGAACAGCGCCGCAGTCTGCGCCTTGATTTTTTGCAGGGAGGAAAAGTACATGGCATAGGCGATGCCAGTGTGAATGGCGCCTACGGATAAAAGCATCCCCCAGCCGAGGGGATGAAGCCCCTGCAGAGAGCCCAGGTCCTGCGTCAGCAGCACATAGGGCAGCAAAAGCAGGGTAACGGTGAAAAGCTGGATGAAGGTGGTATCGTAGCTGGAAATCTGCCGGACGCGTTTGTTGCACAAAACGATTACCGCATAGAACACCGCCGCCGTCAGGCTGAGGGCGATGCCGGCGGGGCTGAAGGCTGCCGCCTGTCCCTCCAGCACGCCGCTTACCAGCACCATGCCCGCTACGGCGGCTGCCGCGCAGGCGGCTTTGTGGGCGGTCAGCTTTTCGCCAAGAAGGAAGGGCGCGGCCATCATCACGAACACCGCGCTCATGTAATAGCACAGGGTAGCAACGGCCACCGTGGTGTAGCGATAGGATTCAAACAGCAGAATCCACTCCGCAGACATGGCCAGGCTGCTCAGAAGCAGCGGCTTTCCGTTGCGGCGGATGGCGGTCCAGTCCGGCTTGCGCTTTTGCAGCAGAATCATCGCCAGCAGAAACAGCGTGCCCATGGCGGCGCGTACCAGTGCGATCATGCCGGAGGAAAGCGGAATCAGCCGCACAAACAGGCCGATGGTGCCGAAAATTGCCATGGACAGAATGTAGATCAATTTGCTGGACAAGTGCGTTCTCCTTTTGTGCCTGAAATGCAAAACAGCCTGCCCCTGCTGAGCTGGCCGGGGCAGGCAATGCTGCGTTATTCGACGGGGCGGATCAGAATGAGAGGCGTCAGCTCGTCGCCCTGGCCGCTGGGGTTGTCCGCCATGGCATCCTGGATCTGATCATCCGTCAGCGGGAAAGCGCTGTTTTTGCCCAGCTGATCGCGCTGCAGATCGTTGGCGTCCATCAGCACAACGGGGATGCCGGTTTCCCTGTACAGCTGTTCGCACAGCTCGGCGGGATTGCTGGGGTTGACCAGCGCCAGCTCGTGGTAAAGCGCAAAGCTGGAGCGGGAGTAGAAGCCATCGATACCGGCCACGCCGTGGCCGCACACGCGCCAGAACACGCCGTGCACGCCAAAGGGCTTGGTAACCGCGCTGAGGAACGCGGCCAGCAGCACGCGGGGCAGGCCGCAGATGTCAATGATCATCTGCATTTTGTAGGGCTCGTGCGCGCCCACGCCGGTGGTGTTGATGCCGGCAAAGCGCCACAGCAGATTGGCCCAGAAGCCGGGCTTGACCTCCTCGCGGGTTTTGACGGATTTGACGCACATGCACATCACCTTGGCGCCAAAGGAGAGCATGTCCCCTTCCTGATACAGGGGCCGCACATACTTTTCCACCAGCTCGGTCTGGCTTTCGCCCACCTGAACAAAGTGCGTCTGAATGGCGAAGCGGCCGTATTTGCGCCCGTCCCTGCCGGTGATCACGCCGCGGTCAAAATACACGACGCCGTTTTCCTCGCGGCGCTGCTCGTCCAGGTTGCGGGAAGGAATGATACCCATGGAAAAACGCCTCCAATATCACATATCCTCAAAGAAGGGGTCACCGTTCTCGTTTACCAGCACGCCCATGTCGTCAAATTTGAGGGGCACAGGCTGGGCCATGATGTACTTGAGAATGGTATCAAAGCGCACGCTTTCGGTATAGGTGAGCAGCGTGAAAGCCACGCCGTGCCGCTTGGCGCGCCCGGTACGGCCGATACGGTGCAGATAGTACTCGTTTTCGTTGGGCAGGTCGTAGTTGATCACGGCCTCCACATCATCCACGTCAATGCCGCGGGCGGCCACATCTGTGGCCAGCAGAATCTGAAACTTGCCCTTGCGGTAGCCCTGCATAACCTGGTTGCGGGCGCTCTGGCGCATATCGCCGTGCAGGCACTCGCAGGGGTAGCCCGCATTTTGCAACCGCTTGCACAGGCGCTGGGTCATATCCTTGGTGTTAACGAATACCATCACGCGCTGATATTCATCGCTGTCCAGCAGGTAGAGCAGGTGATCGTATTTTTTCTCACGCTCGGTTTCGATGACATACTGGGTAATCTGCGGGCGGTTTTCCTTGGTGGCGGGGATGGATACCTCCACCGGATCCTGCAGGTATTTCCAGGCGATGGTCATCACGTCCTGATTGGTGGTGGCGGAGAAGAGCACCAGCTCCCGGTCGCTGGGCGTGGATTCAATGATTTTGGTTACATCCTTTACAAAGCCCATGTTGAGCATCTCGTCCGCCTCGTCCAGCACCATGGTATGGATGGCGTCCAGGCGCAGATTGCCGCGGTTGAGATGGTCCAGCAGGCGGCCGGGGGTGGCCACCACAATCTGGGGATTCTGCCTGAGCTGGCTGATCTGCCTGGCGATGGGTTGTCCGCCGTACAGGCAGGCGATGCGCACGCCAGGGATAAAACGGGAGAGCTGGCGCAGCTCGTCCGTAATCTGCAGGCTGAGCTCGCGGGTGGGGGCCAGCACCAGCTCCTGAATGCGCTTGTCGTTAAGGTTTACATACTCCAGCATCGGAATGCCGAAGGCGCAGGTTTTGCCCGTGCCGGTGGGGGCGATGGCGATGATATCGCGGCCCTCCATCATCAAAGGCAGGGTTTTCATCTGTACGGGCGTCATCTCGGTAAAGCCCATCTTTTCCACGGCCTTCAGAATTTCTGCGCTCAGCTCACCGGCCTCGGAAAATTTCATGGCTTGGGTGTTTTCTGCTTCCAATTTGGGCACTCCTTACTGACCCTGCTCCGCCAGGCACTGCTCGATGGCGCGGCTGAGCTGATCCGGGCAGGAGGTAGCGCCGCGGCAGGGGATGCCGCGCAGACGGTTCATCACGTCCACGGCGTTCTGGCCGGTAACGGCAATGGCCAGGCCTGCGGTGTTGCCGCGGCAGCCGCCGGTAAACTTGCATTCGGTAATGATGCCGTTTTCGATCTTCAGATCAATTGCGGAGGAGCAGGTGCCGTTGGTTTTGTAGTGCATATTCTTTCTCTCCTTTGGATTTGGGAAATCACACAGTAAAGCGTGGAAGGCGGCCTGCTGAGGCAGCCGTCCGAAAAGGAAACCTATCCTTTTTACAAAATAGGCCAATTTTTTCATTTCGACAGACCAACCCGTTTCTCCTGCCAAAACTTTCACCTTACGCAAAAAACAGAATAGGATGGAAATATCAACGCGAGAGCGCAGGAAAGGGAGCGGCTGCATGGGCGTACTGCTGTGCAAACTGGGCGGCGGCGTGTGGACGGTCTCCAATACAAAAGCACCGCCGCACAGGCTGCCCTGCGCGTTTGAATGGCCGTGCGTACCGTGCGCGGGCCCGGCCTGCGTGGCCGTAGGCTGCCTCAAAAGCCGGGAATGCCTGTGCCTGGAGCGCGGAAGCGGACGGGAAATCAGCCGCATGCCCTGTGTGCCGGGCATATGCGAGATGCGCTTTTCCGCATGCGGGCGCTACCTCTATCAGCTGAGCAGCGAGGCGGATTGCATCCATACCCGCAGCGTGGCCACGGGGCAGCTGCTGTACGCCGTGCCCGCAGGCGTTTTTCCCCGCTGCATGAAGGCGGGGGCAGGGGGAAAGCTGCTGCTGTGCGCGGGCGGCGCAGCGAGCGAGGCGGTACTGCTGCATGCGCCAGGGCTGACGCTTGCCCGCACCATCGCCACCCGTCATCCCTGTTTTATGGCGGATTTCTGGCAGGATGGGCTGGTGTTAGTGTGCGCCGCCGAGGGCGAGGATATCCGAACGGTTCTCTACACACAGCCGCTGAACGCCCCCGGGCAGCGCAGGCTGACCGAGCTGCCCGGGGCTCCGTCCGGGCTTTGCGTGTGCCCGGATGGGCGCACGGCGCTGATCAGCACCCGCGCAGGCCTTTGCAAAATCGATCTGCGTACCGGCGGCCTTTTGTGGAACTGCCCGGAATGGGCGCTGTGCATGCGCATTGAGTGCCTGGGCAGCCTGGCGCTGATCAGTGATACGACGGATGGCGGCGTATGGGTTTTGAATCATCATCGCCCATGGGAGCGCCGCATGCTGGCGCACGCGGCGGATTCGCAGGCATGTTTTCTTTCCTGAACAGGTATCAATTTCAGAAAATTGGCGCATCCTTTCCATGAAAGCAGAAACCCCGCCTGTATCAATCAAACGGGGAGGACTGGGAAGGAGGCATAGCATATGCTGGACAAGATTTCTCTGGTGCTGGTCATCATTGGCGCGATCAACTGGGCGCTGGTGGGCATTTTCCAATTCGATCTGGTGGCCTATCTGTTTGGCGGCCAAAGCGCCATGATCAGCCGCATCATCTATACGCTGGTGGGCGCGGCAGGGCTGTGGTGCATCTCGCTGCTGTTTGGCGAGCGCGCTGCGGTCAAGGAATAACGCAGCTGTTGCGCGGCCTGCATCAGAAAGGCGCGATTGGTCGGCTTCCCGCGCTCGGGATCGACCGTCGCGCCAAAAAAGCGCTCAATGCCGTTCAGATTTCCCTGCGTAAACACGCTTTCCACCGCCACCCTCAGGCATCGTTCCACCGCTGCAGCCGTGGTGCCAAAGGCCTGCGCACAGCTTTCATACAGGCTTTGAAGCGCCAGCTCTCCGGCAATGGATGACGGTACAATACGCTCCAGCAGCCACGCCGCGTAGGCGCGGCCTTTCATGCGTTGTTTGAAGGAAAGATCATCCAAAAACTGCTCAATCAGGATGGCGAGCGGTTTTTGCTGTGCCGCCGCCAGCTTTGGCAGCGGTTTTTTGGCGATGATTTGCAAAAGACGGCATAGATGCGATATATCTACGCCGGCATCAACGGTGCAATCCGCCCAGAATGGACGGTGCTCACACCACTCCGGCGGCGCGGCAAACAAAACGCGCGGCGGGCATACCGGATGCGCGGCAGCCAGCGCATCGCCCGCGCTCAGCCCATCCAGCCCGGGAAGACAGAGATGCAAAAGCAGCACGTCAAACGTTTCATCCACCCGGCCCAGGTCGCGTCCGTCACGGCGGATGGTTACATCCCAGCCCGCCAGCTCCATCGCATCCTGAATGACGCAGGCGCTTTGGTAATCCGGCCATACAATCAGCAGCCGCATGCGCGTTCCTCCCTTCTTTTGGGAAAATACGCCATGCGGCTGTACGCGTCCTGCACCGAAAAGGCACAACGTTTGTCACTTTGTGTCGGAAGACTTTTCTTTTTGCATCAAAAACGCTGCCGCGTCGTTTACGGCGTCTACCACGGCCTGCGAGGAAATTGTCGCGCCGGAAAGGGCGTCCACATCCCTGTTGAGCGCAAGCGGCGGCTGAAGGCCGATAAACGTTTGAATAAACGCATCCTCCTTTACGCTGCTGCCCACACCCTCGGTTTCGGAAAAGCGCGCGCCGCCCACATCCATCGCGGTTATTTTGCCCTGGTCATTCAGCGTAAGCCGCACCAGAACGGGGCCGCCGTAGCCAAGTACGCTGGCGTTTGCAGTTCTATCCGTGCCCCCGGTTGCCTGCGGCGAGGCGCTTGGCGCGGGAGCAAGTTTTACATCCGGCAGGTTCTGGATGCGATCCAGCGTTTGGTTGACGGCGTCCACCACCGCCCGGCTGGTGACGGTTGCTCCGGCGATGGCATCAATGTTTTCCCCAAGGGTTACAGGCAGCGTTTTGCCGCGAAACTGATCTGTAAATGCCGGCTCCTTTGCCTTGGCGCCCAGCCCTTCCGTTTCCTGAAACGCTGCGCCGCCTACGGAAACACCCTGAATAACGCCATCGGTGGCAACGGCCGTAATCACCTCCACCGGCCCTGCATAGCCCTGCACCGTCTGCTGCGCGGCGTAACCCGTGGTTGTACCGTTATAGCTGGCCCGGTACAGAAAACCGCCTTCGGATTCCACGCGCTCAAAGCTTATCTCGCCATTTTGCGAAAAGAGCGTGCGCAGCGTTGCCTCGTACTGGCGCAGGGTGGCATCCGCCTCGTCTCCCTTGCCGGAAACGGTATTCATGCCCAACGCGATCACTGTAATGATCAGTATCCCGGCGATGAGAATCCAGCCGGTCCAATTTCGGGTTTTTTCCATAAGCTGCCGCCTCCTGAAAGTCGTTTCGGCAAAAGTGTGCGCAGCCCGGTACAAAACTATACGGGAACGAATGGCGATTTGACATATTTTGCATCGCAAAGCGACAAAACGCCCCGGGCGCCGTGCGTATACTGGCTGTATACTGAACACAGGAGGCGGCCTATGATCCCTTCATCCGGCGCGAAGATCATGCGTTCCTCGCGCAAACGTCCTGATTTTCACCAGATCCGGTCATGGATTCATTTCAGAGTGCGTCCGGCATTGGCTCCGGCAGGGCTGGCAGTGTGCCTGTTTCTGCTTACCTTTGTCAGCTGGTTTGGCATTCCGTCGCCCTTTGGTGCCGCGGCCCTGCTGATGCTGTCGGACAAGCCCTCGCCGCTGATGCTTGCGGGGCTTGCAGCCGCATTGGGCATGCGCGCAATCTGCGGGCTGGACATGGACTGGTGGCAGTATGCAGGCTGCGCGCTTTTGTGGCTGCTTCGGCAAAAATGCCATCCGCGATCTGGTACGGAAACCGCCGCTCTGGGCGGATTGGCCATGATGCCGCGCGTGTTTGCCGCGCTGGCGGCCCAAAGGCCGTATGCGCTGCTTGTGAGCTGCGCCTCCGTGCCGATGGCCATGCTGTTTTCTGCCGCGCTGCGCTACGGTATGGATGCGGCGCGTTCCACGGGCGCGGTGCTTCGCGGTCTGGAGCGGTTTTGTCTGCTGCTTTTGGGGCTTCTGCTGATCAGCGCGCTGGGCTTCTTTCGCGTTTCGGCGCTCAATCTGGGTATGCTGGCGGCTGTATGGGCTACGCTGGTTTATGCCTATGCCAACGGCCCGGTGCATGGCGTGCTGGGCGGTGTGATGTGCGGACTGGCGCTGGCGCTGGGCGGGCATGACAGCCGGATTGCCATGGCACTGGCGCTTGGAGGACTGATGGCAGGTTTGCCGCCGGTTTGCCGCATGCGCTGGATCTGTGTTGTGCTGATGAGCTTTGCCAACCTGCTTGCGTGGTTTGTTACACCGTTGATGCAGTCCCCGCTTTCGTGGTGGGCGGCCGGTCTGGGCGGATTGATCTTTGCGCTTACGCCCACCAGCTTTTTGGACAGGCTCAGGCCCTATCTGCATGGCACGGATACGGGCGACCGCAGCATGGAAAACGCCTTTGTCACCCAGCGCATTGCCTCCATGCAGGAGGCGATTCAAAACCTGGCGCGTGCCCTGCCCGATGTGGGCGATGAGGAGCTTTCCACGGGCGAGGATCTGGGAAGCATGCTTTGCGCGCAGTGCGCCAACCGCGAGCTGTGCTGGGGACGGAGCCGTGCCCGCACGGAAAAAATGCTTTCCGCCACCATGGAAATGTCCCGCCGGGGCGAGGAAATTACCGAAGAAACCCTGCCCGCGCTGGCCGAGCACGGCTGCCTGCGGTCGGAGGTGATTGGCGAAATGGCCAGGGATACGCTTCTTCAGCGCAAACGCCGCGGTGCGGCGCTGCAAAAGGCCAAATACGAACGCGAACTGACCCTGACCCATCTGGCGGCGCTTTCCGGCACGCTGGGCGAGCTGGGCGCGATGACGGCGGGCGACAGCTATAACGATCTGCTGGCGGCACATGTTGTTTCCATTGCGCTGGACGAGCTCAACATTCCCGCCCGGCTGAGCTACGCGCGCCGTGTGGACGGGCATCTGCAGGCTGCGCTGGAGGTGCAAAGCGTAATGCCCATTCAGAAGCAGCTGGACAGGCTGCTTGCACACCTGGCCAGGAATGACGGGCTCTCCCTGTCCATTTCCCGCGCGGAGAAGGGGCGCGTGGAGCTGGAGGAGATACCGCTGTACAGCGCGTCGGTAGGCATGAGCTCGTTGTGTGCGGATGGGGAAAAGGATGATGTCTGCGGCGACGCGTGTTCGGCCAAGCGCTGCGAGGGCGGACGGCTGCTGATGATGCTGTGCGATGGCATGGGACATGGGCAGAAGGCTCATGAGCAAAGCGAAAAAACGCTGGAATTGCTGCTGTTGCTGCTGGAGGCGGGCTACACGCGGCGGCAGGCCATTACGGCCGTCAACGGCATTATGCTGGGCGTGGAGGAGGCCGAGCGCTTTTCCACCGTGGATCTGGTGGATGTGGATTTGTGGACGGGCGAGGCCTATGGCGAAAAGCTGGGCGCCTGCGCGTCGTGGGTGGTTCGGGGCAGCCATATGAAAAAAATCGAGGGCTCGTCCCTTCCGCTGGGCATTTTGCGCGAAGCGGTGCCAACGGCGGCACAGTACCGTTTGCACAGCGGCGATATTCTGGTTTTGATGAGCGACGGGGTGGCGGATGTTTTTGAAAACGACGAGGCCTGCCGCGCAGCCCTGGAAAACAGCGTTTTCATCCAGCCCCAGCGCATGGCGGACGCTATTTTGCGAAACGCGCTGCTGGCCTGCGGCGGTACGCCGCGCGATGATATGAGCGTGATGGTGCTGTTGCTGATGGACCGGCAGGCGGCGTCGTCAGCCACTACCCATTCGGCCTGAAAAGCAGCCTGTTGACAGGAGCAAAAACCTGTGGTATGATTCAAAATGTTCATAAAGTGAACTAAAGAGGTGATTTGGTTGACTTTATCCTCCCGCGGTTATCAGGAGGAGCTGCTGCAGGCATGGATCGACATGTCGCTGCGCATACGCGGAAACCGTCTGGTATCCGGCCTGTCGTTTAACGAAATCGTGATCTGCCGCATTCTGTACGAGCGGCAGCTGCACACGGCAGAGCCCGTTACGGCCACGGAGCTGTGCAAACGCATGCAGCTGCTGAAATCGCAGATCAACAAAATTCTGACCTCCATGGAACAGCAGGAGCTGATCGAGCGCGTTCGCAGCAGCGGGGATCGCCGCAAGATCGAAATCCGCCTAAAACCCGGCGCGGAGCAGATCTACCTGCAAGCCCACGAGCGGATTATGGTAATCATGGAAGAGGTGTGCGCACATCTGGGCATGCAGCAGTCCTGTCAGCTGACGGCGCTTCTGCGCCAGGCGGTCGGCGCTATCGACCGGATGCCAGCCATTGAAGCAAAAGAGGAGAAAGACCAATGAGTGTTCAAATTGTAATTGATTCGGCCTGTGATCTGCCCAAAAGCACGGCGGACAGCCTGGGCCTGCATTTTGTGCCCATGCGGACCATTTTTGGAAACGATGAATACCTGGATGGCATGACCCTAACGGGCGAACAGTTTTACGAAAAGCTGATCGAAACCGACGAGGCGCCCAAAACCAGTCAGGTGCCCCCGGCGGATTTTGAAGCCGTTTTTGAAAATATCGTATCTGCGGGGGATACGGCGCTGTGCATCACCATCAGCAGCCGGCTCTCCGGCACCTACCAGAGCGCCATGATGGCCGCCGGCCGCTTTGGCGAGCGTGTGGTTGTGGTGGACAGCCTGAATGTAACCGTAGGCGAACAGCTGCTGGTGATGCGGGCCCTGCGCTTGCGGGACGAGGGCTGGAACGCCTGGGAAATAGCCGAAATCCTGAATCACGAGAAAGGGCGCATCCGGCTGATCGCGCTGCTGGATACGCTGGAATATCTCAAAAAGGGCGGGCGGATTTCCTCCACGGTAGCCATTGCGGGAACGCTTCTTTCCATTAAGCCGGTCATTGCGGTGGTGGATGGTCAAATTGAAATTCTCGGCAAGGCCCGCGGCTCCAAAAACGGCAACAACAAGCTGATGGAGCTGGTGCGCTCCTCCCGCGGCATCGATTTCAGCCGCCCCTTCATGCTGGCGTACAGCGGCCTGTCCGACCAGATGCTGCGCAAGTATATTTCCGACAGCCATGAGCTTTATGAAGGAAAAACCGATCATTTGCCCGTGTGCCGGATCGGCAGCACCATCGGCACTCACGCCGGACCGGGCGCCATCGGCGTGGCGTTTTTTGAAAATGAATAACAAAAGCTGATGCTGCAATGCAGCATGGCAGAACTGGCCCCGCCCGCCCGGCAAAGCCAGGCGATACGAACCAAAGTCAAAGGGGCTGCAGCCCCTCTGACTTCCAGAGCGTCGAAAAAGCTCGCCTACGGCGATCTTTTCCGACGGGGAAGCACCATTTGCCTACTCGCCTACGGCTCGCCGGGCGGCAAATGGTGTAAGGAAA
>JAEDGL010000119.1 GCA_016297535.1 Clostridia bacterium
GGCCGCGTCTCTTTTTTGTATTCTTTCAGGCTGGATGGATACACTACTCCTGACTTTTCATCAGTGAAGGGATGAGTGTTGATGTCCATAGGGATGATTTTGTTAACCGCAACCGCGATTCTGGTGTTTTTTGGCGTGGCGCAGAGGGTGCTTGACAAGCTGCACCTGACCGATCGCGCAGCTTTGGTATTGATTGCCCTGATGTTTTTTGGAACGCTCATTCCCAATATTGTGATTGGCAATGTATCCATCAGCATTGGCGGCGCAGTAATTCCGGTAGGCATATGCATCTATCTGCTGATTCGTGCCGATACAGCCAGAGAACGTGTTCGTGCCGTTCTTGGCTCCTTTGTAACGGCAGGAATCATTTACGCCCTTTCCACCCTCATGCCGGATGAACCGGAAGCCATCGTTATCGATCCCATGTATCTGTATGGAATCGCCGGCGGTCTGGTGGCCTACCTGCTTGGGCGCTCGCGCCGCGGAGCATTCGTTTGCGGTGTGCTTGGCGTGCTGTGGGCGGATATCGCCGTGTCGGTGGTCAATCGGATAAAAGGCATTCAACAGCAGCTTACCCTGGGCGGCGCAGGCGTATTTGACGCCATGGTGATCAGCGGCCTGCTGGGCGTTGTGCTTGCCGAGCTGATTGGAGAGCTGATCGAACGCTTTGTTCGTGGAAACGAGCAACCCGTCCATAGCCGTATCCAAAATCCCGTTAGAAGAAAGGAGCGGTAAAGCTTATGAAAAAGCTGTTGATGTTTGCGTTGGTACTGGCGGTATTCCTTCCCTCCTTCTCCAGCGCTCAAACGCTCGTCTATACGCTGGTTGATCAGCAGGGCAACGTGCTTACGCATATCTGCGGAGAATGCGACGTAGGCGATGAATACATCAGCCACGACAATCAGCATTACCGCGTTGAACAGGTGGATACGGCCTCCCAAACGGCGGTTGCCCAGCATCTGGGCAGTGCGGATATGCCGGATGTAAGCTGGCTGAGCATGGAGGACAGCCAGCCGGTTGCATCGGTAGGGCAAAAGAAAATTGCCCTGTACTGTACGCACAGCGACGAGAGCTATGAAAAGGGCGACGGAACCGAGAGCAAGCAGGGCAACGGCGGCATTTACGATGTTGCGGGCGCCTTTGGCAGCGCGCTGGAAGATCTGGGCGTTACCGTGGAAAGGAGCGACGCGACGCATCTGCCCCACGATGCGGGCGCATACAGGCGCAGCAGGCAAACGGCAGTCGAGCTGCTCAAAGGGCAGCCCAATGCCATTTTCGATATCCACAGAGACGGCATTCCAAACCCGGGTGAATACCGCACCACCGTTGGGAACGAAGAAATGAGCATGGTGCGTCTACTGGTTGGCAAAAGCAATCAGAACAAGGATGCCAACCTCAGTTTTGCCAAGCAGATCAAAGCCGTTGCCGACAAAACCTATCCGGGGTTAATCAAGGATATCTATATGGGCAAGGGCACCTACAATCAGGATCTTGCTCCCCGAAGCGTTTTGCTGGAGTTTGGTACCCACACGCTGCCCAAGGAGCTGGTTGTGAAATCCACAAAGCCCATGGCCGAGTCGGTGTATAAGGCACTTTTTGGCGGCGTCATCGGTTCTGCGGGCACAAGTGATGTCACCGGCCGCAGCTCGGCCAAAGGCGAGGCCAATGGCGAGGAGCTTACGCCCGCCACAAAGGATAACTCCGGCTCTGGCTGGATCCTCTGGCTGGTACTGGCGCTTGTGGCCGGGCTGGGCATTTTTGCGCTGCTGTCCACAGGCGGCAAGGGCGGCATGCACAAATGGGGACGCAGCTTTAGTGAAATGACGGGCGGTCTGTTTGGGAAAAAGCCCAGGGAGTAACCGGGTTTGTGTTTGATTCTTTGGGGATTTGTGATATAATGCTATCGGGCAGATTTTTGCACTTTTGACCGGAGGATAGCATTGTGTTTACGCCGCGATATCAAAACGAGCAGACCGATCATCTGATTCAGTCCATCCTTTCGCTGGAAAACGCCGAAGAGGCCTACCGTTTTCTGGAGGATGTCTTAACCATTCAGGAAATGAAAAGCATCACCCAGCGTTTGGAGGTGGCTGTGATGCTGCGCAATAAGGAAACATACCAGGAAATTGTTCATAAAACCGGCGCTTCCACCACCACCATCGGCCGCGTCAACCGTACGCTGCAATACGGTGCGGACGGCTATGCGACGGTTTTGGATCGTCTTGCACAAAAAACACAAGAGAAGTAACGAGGATTGCATCGAATGAATTTGCAAGAATTGAATCGGGAACAGCGCAGGGCAGCGGAAACCCTCAACGGTCCTGTTTTGATTTTGGCAGGCGCAGGCAGCGGAAAAACCCGCGCGCTCACCTACCGCGTTGCCAACCTGATTGAACACGGCGTTGCACCGTGGCATATTCTGGCGATCACCTTTACCAACAAAGCCGCCAAAGAGATGAAGGAGCGCGTTCTCCAGCTTGTTGGCGAAAGCGGCAACGATGTATGGGTGAGCACCTTTCACGCCATGTGTGCGCGTATTCTGCGACGCGATATTGAAAAGCTGGGCTATACCCGCTCCTTTACCATTTACGACGAGGACGATCAGGCAAGCGTTCTCAAGGAACTATACAAGCAGAACCACATCGACGAAAAAAACCTGAATCCGCGCGAGGTTCGCGCCAAAATCAGCGATGCCAAAAACCGCCTCCTCGGGCCGGATGAGTGGTTCATGGAATCTTCCCGCGATTATCGCAGCCAGCAGATTCATGATCTCTACAGCGCATATGAGCAAAAATTGAAGCATTCCAACGCGCTGGATTTTGACGATTTGCTTGTGCGTACGCTTGAATTGTTCGCCGACCATCCCCCCGTTCTGGAAAGTTATCGCGAAAAATTCCAGTACGTGCATGTGGACGAATACCAGGATACCAATTTTGCACAGTATTCGCTGGTTAAGCTCATCACTCAGAAAAGCCGCAACCTGTGCGTGGTCGGCGACGATGACCAGAGCATTTACGGCTGGCGCGGCGCGGACATTCGCAACATCCTTGATTTTGAAAAGGATTATCCGGATGCAACCGTCATTAAGCTGGAACAGAATTACCGAAGCACCGCCAACATCCTGGATGCAGCCAATCAGGTAATTGCGCACAACGAGGGGCGCATGGAAAAAATGCTCTGGACGCAAGCCGGGGAGGGCGATCCGATCCGTGTTTTCTGCGCGGGAAGCGAACGCGACGAGGCCGCGTGGATTTGCGACCGCATGCAGCAGCTCCGGCTTGGCGGTCATGATTTTGGACAGATGGCTGTCTTGTACCGTTCAAATGCCCAGAGCCGTGTGATTGAAGACATGCTTGTTCGCGCGGGCATTCCCTACCGCATTTACGGCGGCTTGCGTTTCTACGACCGCAAGGAAGTAAAGGATATCGTCGCCTATCTGCGCGTAATCGTGAACCCGTCTGACGACGCAAGCCTTCGCCGCATCATCAACACCCCCAAGCGCGCCATCGGAGACAGTACCATCGCGGAGCTGGTGCGGCACGCCGCTCAGGAGGATATGCCCCTTTTCAGCGCGCTAGTGGACGTACCCGAAACCCTGTCCGCACGTCCGCGCAAATGCGTAACGGAATTTGGCGAATTGATGAATGATCTGATCATTTCCAAAGAGGAAATGGGCGTGCTGGAATTTGTTACGCACCTGATTGAAAAGACCGGGCTCAAAGCCCAGTACGTACGCGATGACTCCGACGAGGGAAAAGCGCGCGTGGAAAACATCGATGAATTGATCGGCGCCGTTGCCGAATATGAAAAAGCGGCTCAAACCCCTACGCTGGAGGATTATCTGGAGAATGTTGCGCTGGTTTCGGATCTGGACAATGCGGATTTCAACACCAAATGCGTAACGCTGATGACCATCCACAGCGCCAAGGGACTGGAGTTTCCCATCGTGTTCATGACCGGGCTGGAGGAAGGCGTTTTTCCAACGGGACGAAGCCTGCAAAGCGATGAGGGCATCGAGGAAGAGCGCCGCCTGTGCTATGTCGCCATTACTCGCGCGCAAAAGCAGCTCTATATCAGCCATGCCGCACAGCGCATGCTGTATAATCAGGTCAACTACAACGCACCCAGCCGTTTTTTGCAGGAAATCCCCACCCGCCTGCTGGATAACCAGCTGACCGCAAAGCGCGAGCGTCATTTTCCCGGCGTTACAGAAAGCTTTTCTCATCCCACGCCCAGACGCGTGCCCCGATATCAGCACGCGGGAGGCAGTCAGGGGCTGGGCTCGGGCAAGAGCGCGCTGGGAATTCCGGGCGTTCAAAAAGGTTTTACGCCTTCTTCTGCCGGGACGCTCCCCACAGGCTTTACGCCTTCGCTTTTTCAGGTGGGCGACCGCGTTATGCACCGCAAATTCGGCGAAGGCAATGTAAGCGAAATTCGCGGCACGGGTGCGGATGCGCGCATCATCATTAACTTTGCTGCCTATGGCCAAAAGGAATTTGTACTTTCCATTGCCCCCATTGTAAAGGTGAATGACTGATATGACAAACGTTACCGAACAAATGCGTGCCTTGGTAAGCGAGCTGAACAACGCCTCTGTACTCTACTATACCCTTGGCGAAAGCCCCCTGAGCGATGCTGCCTGGGATCAAAAATACAATAAGCTTCTCGAGCTGGAAAAGGAGTCGGGCATTATCCTGCCCGACTCTCCCTCCGTTCGCGTGGGCGCGGAGCCGCTAACCGCCTTCCAATCGCATCGCCATATCAACCGGCTGTGGAGCATGGATAAGGTGCAGAGCAAGGAAGAACTTCTTTCCTGGATGCAGCGCACCCAAAGGCTGCATGATCAGCTCAACGATGGCCGTGAACCGCCCCTGCCCCCCTTAACATACGCCGTAGAGTACAAGCTGGACGGGCTGACCATCAACCTCACCTATCGCGACGGCCAGCTGGTGCAGGCAGCCACGCGCGGAAACGGCGAAGCCGGAGAGGGCATTTTGCCGCAGGCGCGAACCATTCGCTGCGTTCCACTGTCCATTCCCTACAAGGGCTTGCTGGAAGTGCAGGGCGAATGCATCATGAAGCTGAGCACGCTGGAAGCCTACAACCGCACTGCCGCCGAGCCGCTCAAAAACGCGCGCAACGCCGCGGCGGGCGCTTTGCGAAACCTTGATCCCTCTGTGACGGCCAACCGCAAGCTGGATGCCTTCTTCTACCAGATCGGCACCATTGAAAATCCGCCCTACAGCGATATGGACGGTATGCTCGCCTTTTTGCGCGAGAATGGCTTTCCTACCAGTCAATATCAGGAGCATGCCGCCACCTATGAGGAAATCTGCGAACGTATTGATCAAGTGGAGCAAAAGCGTTCTTCATTGGATTTTCTGATCGACGGAGCCGTCGTCAAGGTATGCGACCTCGCCACCCGCCAGGCCATGGGCAACACGGAAAAATTTCCCCGTTGGGCGGTGGCGTACAAATTTGCCGCAGAAGAAAATACCGCCACGCTTTTGGATGTTACATGGGAGCTTGGGCGTACCGGTAAACTGACCCCGCTTGCGCATCTTACCCCCACGGACATTGGCGGCGTTACCGTAAAACGGGCCACGCTCAACAACTTCGCGGATATTCAGCGCAAGAACGTAGCCATAGGCTGCGAGGTCTGGATCCGCCGCAGCAACGATGTCATTCCCGAAATTATGGGACGCGTTGGCCCGAAAGGAGAAAACGAAGCCGTTATCACGCCGCCTTCGGTGTGCCCGGCATGCGGCCAGCCGCTGGTGGAACGCGGCGCGCACATCTACTGTCTTAATCGTAATAGCTGCAAGCCCCAGGCCGTGCAGCGCCTTTCGCATTTTGCCGGGCGCAATGCCATGGATATCGATACCTTCTCGGATAAAACGGCCGAGCTTCTCTATGATGCTTTGGGGGTTCGGGACTGCGCCGATCTGTACCGGCTAACCGTTAACGATCTGCTGGCACTGGACGGATTTCAGCAAAAGCGCGCGGAAAACCTGGTTGCTGCCATTAACAAAAGCCGCCAATGCGCGTTGGATGCTTTCCTGTTTGCTGTAGGCATTCCCAACATCGGTCGAAAAACCGCGCGCGATCTGGCCCGGCACTTTGGCTCGCTGGAGGCTGTGAAAAACGCCACAATGGAGGAACTGGTTGCAATCCCGGAAATCGGCGAAATCGTTGCCGCCAGCGTGGTAGAGTTTTTCAGTTTTCGCGAGAACGTGGAGATGATCGATCGTCTGCTGGCTGCGGGCGTAACGCCGCATCACCAGAGCGATACCGTATCCAACGCGCTGGCCGGTAAAACCATCGTTGTTACCGGCACGCTGCCCACCCTCAGCCGGGAAGAGGCGGAAAAGCTGATCTCCCAGCACGGCGGCAAGCCATCCGGCAGCGTGAGCAGAAAAACCGCCTTTGTACTGGCGGGTGAAAAAGCTGGTGGGAAGCTTGCCAAGGCGCAGGAGCTTGGCATTCCTGTAATTGATGAGGAAGCCTTTATGCAAATGCTTTCCTGAATGCCTTGCAGATTGACAAAACGTAGACAAATTTGTCTTTTCCTCTTTTATCGGGTTAGAAACTATGCTATAATGAATTGGTAACTATTCCACCCATCATTCCTAAGGAGGCTGTGAATCCATGCAGTATTCCCGCGAAGTCGAGGAAATGGTATGCGTGAAGAAGGGCCCCAACCATGGCCCCGCTCCCATTCCCGAAGAAGGCAAGTGGATCCAGGCAAAGGAAATCAAGGATATTTCCGGCCTGACCCATGGCATTGGCTGGTGTGCTCCTCAGCAGGGCACCTGCAAGCTGACCCTGAACGTAAAGGGCGGCGTCATCCAGGAAGCGCTGGTTGAAACCATCGGCTGCTCCGGTATGACCCATTCTGCCGCTATGGCCAGCGAAATTCTCCCCGGCAAAACCATTCTGGAAGCGCTTAACACCGACCTGGTGTGCGACGCGATCAACACCGCTATGCGCGAGCTGTTTTTGCAGATCGTGTACGGCCGTACCCAGTCCGCTTTCTCTGATGACGGCCTGGTTATCGGCGCCGGTCTGGAAGACCTGGGCAAGGGCCTGCGCTCTCAGGTTGGCACCATGTATGGCACCCTGGAAAAGGGTCCCCGCTACCTGGAGATGGCTGAAGGCTACGTGCTTAAGCTGGCTCTGGACAAGGACAGCCAGATTTGCGGCTATCAGTTCCTGTCCCTGGGCAAGATGATGGACGCCATCAAGAAGGGCATGAGCCCCAACGAAGCTTACGAGAAGAACATTGGCACCTACGGCCGTTTCAAGGCCGAAGACGGCGCGGTCGCCTGGATCGACCCCCGCAAGCAGTAAAGGAGGCGTGCTGAATTATGGC
>JAEDGL010000010.1 GCA_016297535.1 Clostridia bacterium
CGTTTCTATGGCATTAGTCGGCGGTTGCTTCGTCCTTCTGGCCATACCATTTCTGCTTATCCAGGTACATCTGGCTGTCCGCGACTGCCAGCAGCTCTCTGTGGTTCAGCCCCGGATATTCCCTGGACAGGGCGTAGCCCACAGCAAAATACAGCGCAGGATCCGTGGAGGTTTCATTGTGTTTTTCCACCGCCACGTTCAGCAGCCGGATATAGTATTCCAGGCGTTCCCGCTCCATGCTGGAGGCCAGAATGGAAAACTCATCGCCGCCCCATCGGCATATGGTGCTGCTGGACGGGAAGGTATTTCGAAGAATATTGGAGAAATGCAAAATCATTCGGTCGCCCGCCTCGTGGCCGTACTTATCGTTTACCTGCTTTAGCCCGTTCAGATCCAGCATGATGATTACCGTATCTTCCGCAACCGGCAGATTGTCGTTCATCAGCTCGTTCCATCTGGTTTTATTGGCCAGGCCGGTTCGGATATCGGTGTAGGCCTTTCTGGTTGTGCTCATCACGTTGTTGATAAAAACCAGAACGAGATAAACGATAAACGCAAGAATGGTATACAAAACATAGGAGGAGCTTTTGCTTACATAAAAAGCAATCAGATCCAGCGTAATGCCAGTGGCCAGAATGATAAAGAAATTTTTCGGATTGCCATCCTGATGCGCGACTCTGTCCCGTTTGCCAAAAAGAATCATTCCAAGAACCACGGCCGTCAGCACAACCAGCATGATATGGCAGACGGGCAGCATTTCCTTAAAATCGGCAACGCCCAGCACCTGAAGTAGCAGTACCACGAGCACAATCAGCGATCCAACGCAGGAGAGGGCCAGGAGAATTTCCTTCTTTTTGCCGGAAAAGAAGGTGCTCATAAAATGCACCATGCCCACCGTGCACATAAGCAGCGCGCCGATGGTGATATAGCCAAGCACCATGGGGTTGGCGGAAAACAGAATGGGCGAGGAGCAGGTATCGGTAATGCGCCAGCCTCCCAGGGCAATCGCCAAGCCGCCCAACAGGAACATATCCCACGTTTTGATGTTGGCAAAAAAGATAAAATAAATCTGTACCCCAATAATAAAGATACCCAGCACAATGCACAGCATGGACAAAAACAGCTGGAAGATATCCTTGAACAGCCGATCGAAAAAAATAGCAAAATGAGAGCCCGACAGAAAAGTTGGCTGAAAATGGACAACGCTGTCAAACAGGGGCGTAAGGACAACCGTAACGGTTTTGCCCACATCCTGCGGATGAATCGGCAGGGTCACCCAGTTGCTGCTGGTGCTGTCGCCAATGCGGTTGCCGGCGCTGGCCTCCAGGGAATAGACCAGCTCGTCATCATAGTATACATGGGCATACTGATGAACCACATAAAAGCACAGGCAGCTGCCGCTTGCGGTGCTTTCGTCAATGCGCCAGCGGTATACCGTACGGATCTGGCAGGGGGCGGTCGGGTCGGTCATCTGCTCTACGGTATAGTTGTCCACGGTGTCATATTTGTTGCATGTATCAACGGCGTAGACCGAAACGTTTTCAAACAATCCCATATAGACAAAGAAGATTGAAAACAGTACGGTAAGCCCAATCAGCAGAATTACGGATAATTTCCAGAACTTTGAATGTTGCTTCATGGCGGTTTCCTTCTCTATTTCTTCGTGGTATGCTATGTTCGCCTGCGGCCGGGCCGCTGCTGCACGCATCGCGTGCGGCAACAAAAGTGCGTCGCGTTTTGTTGTTGGCATTATACCATGTTTTTGTTTGTTCCACAATGCTGTTTACACCTCTTCCAAAAGGCTATATAATAGAGTGGGAATGCTGTACGAATGAAAAAGAGATTCCGCTTTGCCAGCCTGTATAAACCTGCTTTCGGGTTGTTCCGGTGGAAAAGACCGCCAGGAACGAAGACTATGGACGGGCTGTGCGGTATATGTTCTTCCTGTTCGATTTTTTCAGAGAAAGCCGGTATCAGAAAGAGGATGTGCTAATGAAAAAACTGTTAAAAAAGCGAATGTTTTGGGCGGTATCCATTGCCATTTGCGTTCTTCTTGGCGCAAGCCTGCTGTGGCAGATTCTGATTCAAAAACAGGCCGTGTGGAATGAAGCTGAAACCATTGCGCGGCAGATTCAGCAAATCATGCAGATCAACGAAAAGGAGATCGCCCGGCTTGTCGCCTCGCTGAAGGACAACTACACCGTTCGCGCCAAGGCAGCCACCTATATGCTGGACGAGGGCATGCTGGATGAAACGGACGTTGAAGAACTGCGCAAGGTAGCGGCTTTGCTGCAGATTGACGAGATTCATCTTTTTGATGAGAAGGGCGAAATTTACGCAGGCACTCATCCGGAGTATTATCATTACAGCTTTGACTCGGGCGAGCAGTTGGCCTATTTCAAGCCCATGCTGGCCGACAGGGAGCTGAGCATGTGCCAGGATGTAACGCCCAACACCGCCGAAGGCAAGGAGATGATGTACGCCATTACCTGGCGCAAGGACGGAAGCGGTATGGTTCAGATTGGCGTGCAGCCGCTTCGCCTGCTGGAGGCGCTTGCGCAAAACGAGCTATCCTATATCTTTAGCCTCATGCCGGTTAAAACGGGCTATACCTATATGCTTACGGATCAGACAAGCGGCGCCATCCTTGCCTGCACGCGCAGAGAGTTTGTAGGCAAGCATTATTCAGATCTGAATTTTCATCTTATCAATCCCGTCGCAGGCAGCCTGGGCTACCATGCCGTTATCAACGGGGAACCCTGCCAGGCGTTTTTTCTGGAATACGCTGGCCGCGTGATCTGCGTTTATGTGGCAAACAGCGTGATATACAAAAATATATTTCCAACCATGATTGCCATATTTCTATGCCTGCTGTTGGTTTGTTCCATGATGATTATACAGATCAGGCGTTATATCGACAGAATGGTGCTGCGCAATATCAACCAGCTCAACCACGATCTGGCCGAAATTACGGCGGGTAATCTGCAAACGCGGGTTCAGCTTACCGGCGCGCCGGAGCTGATCAGCCTTAGCAACAGCATAAACGTTATGGTAGAAACCCTGAACAACAACGCGTGCAACCTTTCGCATATCATGGATTCCTTTAGCACCCTGGTCGGCTATTTTGTGTGGGGCAAAAACAGCCCCGCGATTCACGCGTCGGACAAGCTAAGCTCCCTGCTGCTGCTGGATGTGCCCATGGAGAAAAAGCTGTATGAAAACCAGGAGGATTTCATGCGCTACCTCCGTGAACTGTGCACAAACCCTGTTCCCAATTTTCACAATGTTTATCAGCCCAGGCTGGATAGCGACTATTTTATCAAGGTTGATATCATTGAAAACAGCACCGAGCTGTTCGGTGTGGTGCGCGATGTAACAGAAGAGGTGCTGGACCGCAAGCAGCTGCAACAGGAACGCGATCATGATATGCTTACAGGGCTGCTTGCCCGCAGAGCGTTTTATGAAAAGATGGATAAGCTGTTTGTCAATCCCAGGGCGCTGGGGGAAAGCGTGCTGATGATGCTGGACATGGATCAGTTCAAGTTTTTCAACGACACCTACGGGCATGACGCGGGCGATCATGCGCTGCGCGCGGGCGCAGAGCTGCTTGGCCGTATTGAGGCGCCGAACAAGCTGATTACGCGCTTTGGCGGCGATGAATTTACCGTGCTGATCTACGGCGTTCGCAACCGGGACGAGTTAACAGCGTACATCCGTCACCTGCGCGAGCAGATGTCGAATGCGCAAACGGAGTTTCACGGCAAAACAATGCCCATCCGCTTCTCGGCGGGATATGTTTTCTGCGCGGATCACGACTGCGATTATCACGAAATGCTGCGCATGGCGGACGTCGCGCTGTATATTTCCAAAAGGCGCGGTCGCTCGTACTTTACCCTCTATTCCGCCTCGATGGATAGCCTGTCTTTTGTTTCCGGCGTCCATTCCGCCGATGAAAATCTACCCCTTTAACAACACAAAGCATTTGCTGGAGCGGGCAAAGCAAACGATCGTTTGACAGGAGGAAACAAAATGAACAAAAGAGAACGGGTACTGGCTGCGCTGAACCTGCAGCCGGTGGATCGTGTGCCGGTTGGATTCTGGTTTCATTTTCAGGACGGGCAGGGCATGGGCCAGGCCTGCGTGCAGGCACATCTGGATTATTACAATGCCGTCGATGTGGATTTGGTTAAAATCATGTGCGATGGGTATTTTGATTATCCCAACCCGGTCGCGAAGGCCGTCCGGCAGCCGGAGGACTGGTATACCATGAAGCCGCTGGGCAGGGATCATCCATTTATCCGCGAGCAGGTTGCCCGGGCCAAAGCCATCAGGGAGGGGCTGGCGGAGGACAGGGTGGTGATCTACAATGTCTTCGCGCCTTTTTCCCTCATCCGCTTTGCGGTGGGGGATGCGCTGGTGATGGAGCACCTGAACCAGGCTCCCGAAGCCATTGCCTATGCGCTTGACGTAATCGAGGAGGACTGCTGCCTGCTTAGCGAGCTGCTGGTAACCCAGGCCGGGATAGACGGCATTTACTACTGTGTGCAGGGCGGCGAGAAAAACCGCTTTACACCCGAATCCTACCGCGAGCACATTACCCCAACGGATCTGAAGGTGCTGGAGCACGCCAACCGTTTTGGCACTGCCAATGTACTGCATTGCTGCGGCTGGGCAGGCATCCCCAACAATATGGAAATCTGGCAGGATTATCCGGCCAAAGCCGTCAACTGGGCCTGCTCTATTGAAAACATGAACCTTACGCAGGGAAAAGCCTTCTTTGGCGGCCGGTGCGTGCTGGGCGGCTTTGATAACCGCCCGCAGGGCGTGCTGTTTGCAGGCAGCCGGGAGGAAATTGCCGCTGAAACGCGCAGGCTGATTGCACAAACCGGCATGCAGGGCCTTATTCTTGGCGCGGATTGCACCCTGCCCGCTACGGTGGATGTTCATCGCTTTGGCTGGGTGGCTGAAGCTGCTTCGAGGATGGTGTAACAAAGCCGGAAAGCCAATCAAAGCCACCGGCTTAGCTGGTGGCTTTAATTCGTATCGCCCAGCTTTGACGAAAACATTTCCGCCGGTTCCTGGCAGAAAAGCTCGCCGAAGGCGAGTTTTCATGGTGTGGAGCCGGGGGCATCGTTCCTGCGGCTCCTCAGATTATTGAAAAACCCTGTTTCGACGTATGCTTACAGCTTGGGCAGCGCCGCGGCCAGCTGAGCGTACGCCTGAGCCACCTGATCGCACCACGCGTCAAACGCCGGATCCGCCTTCTGGCACTCGGGATGACTGTCGATATAGGCAATGGCCTCCCTCACGCCCTGATCGTAGCGTGTGGTGCAGCAAAACTGCGGCACGGCGCGCTTGATTTTGCTGTTGTCAAAAAGCACGGTGTTGCTTTTGTCACCCAGCAGAGCGCCTTCCCAGTCGGGACAGAGCAATGCGAGCGTTTCGCTGGCAATGTGCACAGCATTCAGCTCTATGCCCAGCGCCGTGGCGATTACCTGATAGATCTGGTTCCACGTCATGCTTTCATCGCTGGTAATGTGGTAGCTTTCGCCGATCGCATGGGCATTGCCCATCAGCCCCACAAAGCCTACCGCAAAATCCCGGCTGTGGGTGCAGGTCCACAGCGTGGTGCCGTCGCCGGGGATGATGACGGGCTTGCCCTGGCGCATGCGCTGAAGCACCTGATAGCTGCCGTTGGCTCCGTGCAGCGCAACAGGCACGCTGCGTTCACAGTAGGTATGGCTGGGACGGATGAGGGTAACCGGGAAACCGTCTTCACGGTAGGCCTTCATCAGCGCCTCCTCGCAGGCGGCCTTGTTGCGGCTGTACTCCCAGTAGGGATTGTGAAGCGGCGTGCTTTCGCTGATCCAAGGAGAATAAAGCGGCTTATGGTATGCGGATGCCGAGCTGATGAAAAAGTACTGATTGCATTTTCCGTTGAACAACCGAATGTCGCGCAGCACATGATCTACCGTAAAGGCGATAAAGTCCGCCACTACGTCAAACGTTTCATTGCCCAGCGCAGCCTTGACGGCAGCTTCATCATGGATATCCGCGCAAATCACCCGCGCGCCCTGCGGCACGCGCTGCGCGGAGTGCCCCCGGTTGAGCAGCGTAAGCTCCCAGCCCTGACGCAGGCAAAGCTTTGATATTTCCGTACTGATGGTGCCAGTGCCGCCGATAAACAATGCTTTCATCTTTGCTGTTCCTCCTTGGAATGGGTCTGTTAGCCTGTAAAGCCATCTTATCACAGCAGTGAAGGCTTGACAAGGCGGGCCTTAGATGTTGCTTGCTTTTTTCACCTGATATGGCTATAATGATATCTTGGGGTTGGTTGTCCGAAAACCCGTTTTACCTTTACTGAAAGGAGCTTGCCCGCATGCAACTCTTTGCCGGAAACAAACCGTTTTTCAAAGGCAATCTGCACTGCCATACCACCTTGAGCGATGGGAAGCTTACGCCTGAGCAGTGCAAGGCGTTCTACCGCTCGCGCGGATATGATTTTCTGGCCATCACCGACCACCGCCGGCTTTGCGAAGCCACACACATGGAGGATGGCCTGCTGGTGCTCAGCGGTATGGAGATGGATTATCTCCTGCCCGGAGAGGCGCTTCACCTTGTGGGCATTGGCATGACGGACGAGATCGCCCGGTGCGATCTGAGCCGAAACCCGCAGGGCTGTATCAACCAAATGAACCGCTGCGGCGGACGGGTGATTCTGGCGCATCCCGCGTGGTCGCTCAATACCGTAACCACGATTACAGGGCTTCATGGAATCGCCGCTGCGGAAATCTACAACAGCGTATCCACCTATCCCTGGAACGGCGACCGCGCGGACAGCTCCAATGTTCTGGACGCGGCAGCCGCCCATGGCGCAATCCTGAACGTTGTGGCGTCGGATGATTCTCATTGGTATAACGGCGAGGCAGGCCGAAGCTGCACCATGGTCGAGGCCGACGCCCTTACGCAGGAAAGCCTGTTCGAAGCCTTGGACGCGGGCCGCTTTTACTGCACCCAGGGGCCGGAAATCCGCCAGATTACGGTGGAGAACAACACCATCTGCGTGGAATGCTCTCCTGCCCAGCGCGTGATTTTTTACAGCAATCTGGTGTGGACGCCCGGCCGGTGCGTAACGCAGCCCGGCCTGACCTGCGCCAGCTACACCGCGCATCCCGAAAACGGCGAAGCCTATGTGCGCGTTCAGGTGATGGACGGGCAGGGCCTGAGCGCGTGGTCCAATCCGGTCATTCTGGAAAGAGGGAAGGAAACCGCACGATGAAACGTTTCTTTGGGGCAAGGCTCTGGGCGCTGCTTTTGGCGATTGTCCTGCTGTTTTCCGCCGTGCCTGCGCTGGCCGAAAAGGTTATTGAGGTATACGCGGCGGATTATCCCGTTGTAAAGGACGGCTGGTATTCCTCCATGGAGGAGGTCGCTGTCTATCTGGCCGTGTACCAAAAGCTGCCGGATAATTTTCTAACCAAAAGCCAGGCCCAGAGCCGGGGCTGGGATAACCGCAAGGGAAATTTGGACAAGGTGGCTCCCGGCTGCTCTATCGGCGGAAACCGTTTTGGCAACTACGAAGGCCAGCTGCCCGATCGGGCGAACCGCTACTGGACGGAATGCGATATCAATTATCAGGGCGGTTTCCGCGGGGGTGAGCGCATCTGCTTTTCCAACGATGGGCTGATCTACTATACGGCCGATCACTACAAAACCTTTACGCAGGTTGAGGTCATCTTTGATCAGGATTCGTCAGGCATTCGGCTGGATCCCAACGTGGAGCTGGACGAGTATGGCGAGTATACCAGCCTTAATGAGGTTTCCGCCTACCTTTTGCGCTACGGCTGTCTGCCCTGCAATTATCTAACCAAAGCCGAGGCGAAGGAGCTTGGCTGGAGCGCCAAAAAGAACAACCTTGGCCAGGTGATGCCCGGCTGCTCCATCGGCGGCGATGTATATCAGAACGCTCAAAAAAAGCTGCCCGCCGCCACGGGGCGCCAATGGTTTGAATGCGATCTGAACGCCGTGGATGGAAAACGCAGCGACGAACGTCTGGTTTATTCCTCCGACGGACTTGTCTTTTACACACCCGACGCGCACAAAACCTATATCCAGCTGTATTAACCAAGGAGGCGCCCCCATGCGAGAGATCACCCTGGACCTGACCCGATTTGAAGAAAAGATTTCCCTGCACAGCTACCTCAAGGAAACGCTGAATTTTCCCTTTTACTATGGCGCAAATCTTGATGCTTTGCACGATGAGCTTTCAAGCGAAGTCCAGCCCACACGCATTATTGTGCGGTATCCTGCGCATCCCGCCGGACAGATGGCCAGCTACCTGCCCCGATTGCTTCGCGTGTTCCGCGATACGGCGCAGGAGAATTATCATCTGGAATTTGTTTATCAGCAGATGGACTGATCTGCGCGCTGGCTCCCGCTGGCAAAAAGGCAGAAAAAGAGCCTTGACGACTTTGTGATGAGCCAGGACGTATGCAACGGTGTATTTCCCAAAGGGCATGCGCCCAGACCCGATCTGTTTGCCCCCGGAATACAACGAACCCCCATGGACCGCCCGCTGCCGGCTTTTGGTGCAGCGGCGACCCATGGGGGTTTTGGTTTTTTAAGCAAGACCCAATGCTCTTTGCTTTTCTCGGGTTAATCCGCGCAGCGCCCGCGCGTAGCTGTGCTCAAGCATGGCCAGGAGCACCTCGTCCGGCACGGTGCCATCCAGCGTGACCGTGTTGTTGTACGGCTGCTGCACCGGCGGACAATGCCAGCCGCGCCGTACCGCGTTTGGGAATGCCGTGCGCCATACCATGCCCTGCTGCGGCTCGCAGCGAAAGCTGGCCCAGAGGTTGCATGGCATCAGGTTAAGAAAGATAGGCCCGTGCGGCCCGATGCGGATGCAAAGGCTATCCGGCCCGAAGGGGTTTTCAACACAGGCGGCGGGCATGGAAAGCGCCCGCTCCATCAGATCCTGGAGGGTCAAAAGCGGTCACCGCCTTTGGAAAGCGGTTACTTTGACAATCTTGCCACGCCGGTTTCAATCGCAGCCTGTGCCACAGCCTGCGCCACGGCGGGACCTACGCGCTTGTCAAAGGCCTGGGGAATGATGTGGGTGGGGGAAAGCTCTTCCTCGGAAACCAGGGATGCAATGGCGTAGGATGCGGCCATCTTCATCTCGTTATTGATTTCCCGGGCACGCACATCCAACGCGCCGCGGAAAATGCCGGGGAAGGCCAGTACATTGTTGATCTGGTTGTCGTAGTCGCTGCGCCCGGTGCCCACAACCCTTGCGCCGCCACGCAGGGCCTCGTCGGGCATAATCTCCGGCACAGGGTTGGCCATGGGAAAAACGATCGCGTCCTTGGCCATGGTGGAGATCATTTCGGCGGATACAATGCCCGGAGCGCTGACGCCGATAAATACATCCGCTCCTTTGAGCGCATCAGCCAGGGTGCCGGACACGCGGTTGCGGTTGGTGATGAGGCTCATTTCTTCCTGCGCGCTGGTCAGGCCGTCCATACCTTCCAGAATGACGCCCGCGCGGTCCACCATGATCAGATTGCCCACGCCAAGGCGCAACAGATGCCGCCCGATCGCGATACCCGCAGAGCCCGCGCCGTTGATAACGCAGGTGATGCTCTCCATCTGCTTGCCCACAACCTTCAGCGCGTTGATCAGCGCGGCGGCTACCACAACGGCCGTGCCATGCTGGTCATCGTGGAAAACGGGAATATCGCAGATTTCCTTCAGACGGCGCTCAATTTCAAAACAGCGCGGCGCGGAGATGTCCTCCAGATTGATGCCGCCAAAGCTGCCGGAAAGCAGATAAATGGTGCGTACAATCTCATCCACGTCCTTGCTTTTGATGCAAAGCGGAAAGGCATCCACATCGGCAAACTCCTTAAAAAGGACGCATTTGCCTTCCATTACGGGCATGCCTGCCTCCGGGCCGATATCGCCCAGGCCAAGCACCGCAGTGCCGTCGGTAATCACGGCAACCAGGTTGTGGCGGCGGGTGAGCAGGTAGGATTGTTCTATGTCACGCTGAATCTCCAGACAGGGCTCCGCTACGCCCGGGGTATAGGCAAGGGACAGGCTCTCACGATCCTGCACATGTGCGCGCGGGGTCACCTCCAGCTTGCCTGCCCACTCATAATGCTTTTTGAGCGCTTCTTTTTTGATATCCATGGGAGATAGCACCTTCGTTTCCATAAAATCGATTTCCGCGCTATTATAGCACTTTGCAGAGGGGTTGACAATGCCGTAACAAGGCAAAGCCCCCGGGGAAAGGCTTGATACAGCCATCTTTTTTTGAAGTTTGTGCTGGCAAAGGTATCCTTGACAGCGCCTGTGATCAAGAATAGAATGGACGTATGATTCCAAAACAGCGGAAAGGCAGGCGAGACGGGTGGCAGTTCCTTACAGCAGAACCATCATAGGCGGTCTGCCCTGGTATAGCGTGCTGGTGGTTACGGGAATGGTGCTGGCGATCTGGCTGGCAGGCCGGCAGGAAAAGCGCCTTGCCCTGCCCAAGGATACGGCGGTGGATCTGGCGCTGGTAGCGGTACCCTGCGGCATTGTGGGTGCAAGGGCCTATTATGTGATCATGAGCTGGGAGCTTTTTGCGCACAACCCGATCAGCGTGCTGTATGTGTGGCAGGGCGGACTGGCCATTTACGGAGGCGTAATTGGCGGCGCGCTGGGCGCTTTGTGCTACGCGCGTAAAAAAAAGCTACGCTATGCCGTGCTGGCGGACATGGTTGCGCCCGGGCTGCTGCTTGCTCAGACCGTTGGACGGTGGGGCAACTATTTCAATATGGAGGCCTATGGCCCCCGGATTGCGGATGCCAGACTGCAGTTTTTCCCGCTGGCGGTGTATATTCCGGCGGATGGATGCTGGCACGCGGCAACCTTTTTTTACGAATCCGTGTGGAATCTGCTGGGCTTTGCGGCCCTGTGGCAAATTCAGCGCAAACGGCAGCAGGCGGGCAACGTGTTTGCGTGGTACCTGTTGATTTATGGCTCGGGACGCTTTATCATCGAGCAACTGCGCGAAGACTCTCTCTATATCGGCACGCTGCGCGCCTCGCAATGGCTAAGTCTGGTGCTGTGTCTGGCTGCCGCGTTTGTTTTGCTGCGACGCGCATGCAAGGGCCCAAAGGGGCTTTTGGCTTGTGCGATCTGTACCCTGCTCTGGATTGTTCGGTGGTGGGTGCTTGGAAAGCACGGCCTGTACGCCGCACTGCTGCTTGTTGCCGGGATGATGGCGCTGTGGCTGAGCCGTGAAAACCGTAAGGCGCTGGCGTGGGTCTGTGCCACGTTGCTGCTGGATGGCTTGGGCTTGCTATCCGCCATCACCGGTCTGCCGTTGGAAACTGTGGCGGCAGGGGTTCATGCCGCCCTGTGCAGCCTTACGCTGCCTATGGGCGTGTGGGCGCTTTGCATCAGCCGAAAATAACATACAAAGGAGGGCGACGGAATGCCGGTTGGTCGTTTGAAAAACGCAATCTATGGCTGTGCGCTGCCGGTACTTGGCAAGCGCTGCCAATGGCAGCAGACGGATGATGCGCTTTTGTCGCGGGTGCTCAAAAAGCATCATGTGGTGGGTGCGTGCATCCAGCGCTTTGAACGGGGAACGCTCACGGACTGCTATGCGGCGGGCTATGCGTGCGCCGGCAAAGAAAAACGTGCCGTCAGGCGGGACACTCTTTTTCGTACCGCCTCCATTGCCAAAATGGTGAGCGCCCTGCTGGTGTTTCGCCTGCAAACGCTGGGGTGGTTGAATGTGCAGCAGGATCTTTCCGAGCTGCTTGGCTACGAGGTGCGCAATCCGCATTTTCCGCAAGCGCCTGTTACGCTGGCCATGCTTTTGAGCCATACCTCGGGCATGACGGATTCTCCCGCGTACTTTGCTGCCTTTGAGCGGCATACCCCCCTGAGCGAGCTGCTGAAAAACTCGGAGACGTATCTGCCGGTTATGCCCGGTACAGCCTTTAAGTACAGCAATTTTGCCGCGGGAATGGTGGGCTGCCTGTTGGAAAAGCTGTCTGGCGAAAGCCTTGAGGAGCTTGCGCACAAGGAGCTGTTTCAGCCCCTTGGCGTGCAGGCAACCTTTGACGTTTCCAGGCTGGATCCCGAGCGTCTGGCGGATAGCTGGCGCGTGCTGCCTCCTGCGCTTGCCTTTGACGCACAAAAGCGGATTGCCCGGGCAAAACCGCTGGAAGGACCCGACCCGGAAAGGCACTATCTGCTGGCCTCGGGTAATCTTTATCTTACGGCAACCGATCTGGCCAGGCTTGCGCTGGCTGCGTGTAACGGAGCAAACGGTTTTCTGGATGAGAACAGCCTGCGCCAGCTGCAAACCCCGCTGCTGGGATGGCCGGAGAAAGAAGTGCCGATGCGCCATGGCATGGGCCTGTTGCAGATGGAGGATCCAAGCATCTATCCCGAGCTGCTGTGGGGCCATCAGGGGTTTGCCTATGGCGCGGTTAACGGCGTGTTTTTTGACGCGCACGGCAACGGCTTTGCCAGCCTCAACAGCGGCGCGAGCGAGCAACGGCGCGGCCATCTGGCGTTGATCAACCGAGATCTGATCGTCTGGGCGATGAATACACAAAGGAGCGACGGCTGATGCTGGACGTGGTCAAGGAGATTAACGAGAAGCGGCACAGCGCGGTTATCATAATGGAGAGCGGCGAGCAGTTCTGGCTGACATGGACGCAGCTGCAGGAGCACGAGCCGTTTGCCGTGGGTCTTGAGGTGGATACGGATGAGCTTCGCCAATGGCTGCTTGTGCGTCAGTACCCCATGGCGCTCAACGATGCCGTAACGCTGCTGGCGCAGCGCGCTCAGTCCAGCGGAGAAATCCGCCAGAAGCTGCGGCGAAAGCTGTATATGGAAGATACCATTGAAATGGTGCTGTACAAGCTGGAAAAGGAACGGCTGATGGATGACGAAGCCTTTGCCCGCGACTGGGCGGCTTCGCGTGCGCGCTGCCAGGTGGGCCGCAGCCGCATCCTGCGCGAGCTGCGTATGAAGGGCATACCGCAGGAGCTGGCGCAGCACGCGCTGGACGAACTGGACGAGGACGAAGGCGATCAGGCGGCAATCGCGCTGGCCGCCAAGCTACTCAGACGCTACAGCGGCGAGGCGGACGAGCGCAAGTCCATGCAAAAGCTGCTGGCAGCCATGGCGCGCCGCGGATATGGCTATGAGGAAAGCAAACGTGCCATAGAAACAGCGATCAGCCGGATGGAAACGGTTTAAAGCGAATCGGCCGGTCAAAAACAGGAAAATCAAAAAACGTTCCCTGAAAGAAAGGAACGTTCAAACTGTCGAAAAACCCTGCCGGGATCTGTCAGAGGGGCCGCAACCCTTCTGATTTTTGGTCTGTATCGCCCGTCTTTGCCGAAAGCATTTTGGCCATGCGGAACGTTCCTTGTAAGAAACGCTTTTTGCATTGACCGTTTCAGGGATTGGACAGCAGGTGCCTGCGGATGGCCTCGAAGGTTTCATCGCTCAGGTCGTGCTCTATTTTGCAGGCGTCGGCGCGGGCAATCTCCTCGCTTACGCCCAGCCGCATCAGCATGCCGCACAGCAAATCGTGCCTTTCCAGCACGCGCGAGGCGATGGCTTCTCCGGCTCTGGTCAACGTAATGCGATTGTCATCGCCCATCAGGATATAGCCGTGCTCTCGAAGCTTTTTCATGGCAAAGCTCACCGACGGCTTGCTTACCCCCAGATGAGCGGCGATATCCACCGAGCGGGCATAGCCCTGCTGGTTGCACAGCATCAGGATGGTTTCCAGATAATCTTCTGCGGATTCACGAATTTTCAATGTTCTGCCTCCTTTTTGGGGCGGTTTTCTGCAACTTGACCAGCAGGGCAGCACCAAAGGTTGACACTGCCATCTGGATGGATTACAATCCTTTTGCGGGGCTGGAAGCGCTGTCCAGGTCGTCCTCGTCGCTCACGGGCGCCTGAAAATGGGGCGTAAACCATTCCACATTTTTCAACTGGTTGAGCGTTTCGCGGGTGATAACGGTGTTTGTGCCAAGACAGGCGTTGCACCGGTACCCGCATTCGGGACAAACACAGGTCATGTGCCCGGTTTCGGATTGAATCATATAGGCTTCGCAATGCGGGCATCCGCAGCGCATATCAATCGCCTCCTGGGAATAGATGAATCTATTTTATCACAGCTGGGCGGGAAACGCAAAGGATCGATGGTAAAGATGAAACAAATCAGGAAAACTGGCCTCCTGTTACTGCTGTGCGCCATGCTGCCGGTTTTGAACGCATGTCACGCAAACCCCTCACAGCAGCAGCTGTACAGCAGGATGTTTGCGCATTTTGAAAGCTATGGCCTTGCCTGCGAGCTGCAAACGATGGAGCCGGAGCGCGAAGCGCCCATCTACAAATCCAGCGCGTGGCAGAGGCTGATGCTTAACGGGGAGGAAGTGCTGGTGTATTTTGACGACAGCAACCGGGCGGATTACCTGTGCAGCTTTGTGGATGAAGAGGCGTTTGGCCCGGCCTGGCGCTTTGGCCTGCGCTTTGTGCTGGTATACGCCGGTGAAGATCCCGTGGTGCTGCAGGCGCTTAACGCTATCGAGAACGATTGACGAATGCCTGCGCGATGGATGGTTTTCGGGGCAAATTGCCGGAGAAAGCAGTGGATGAACGATCAGCTGCTTTTGCATACGGATTCTCCCCGATGGAAAAATGAAGGCATTTCAATCAGAAAAGCTCCCGAAAACCAGCAGGGGAAATCGGGAGCTCAGGGCGCGGCTTCCGCGCTTTTTTGTTTGTCTGTTACAGGGAGCGTTCGTCACCCCAGAAGTACAGCGCCACGGTGCCGGGGCCGGTATGACTGCCGATGGTGGTGCCGATGCTGTAAATGGCAACCTTGCCATTCAGCTTGGGGAAACGCTCCTCCACCAGCTTGGCCACCGCCTGGGCATCCTCCAGACAGGCGGAATGGGAAATGTAGCATTTTCCGCTGTAATCCAGGCCGCCCTGGGCATGCTCCTCCATCTTTTTCACAATCTGGCGGATCACCTTGGCCTTGCCGCGGTGCTTTTCGCGCGGAATCAGCTTGCCCTCGCTGTTTACGTTGAGCAGGGGGCAGATGTGCAGCGCGGTGCCAAACCAGCCGCTCACCTTGGATACGCGGCCGCCCTTAATAAAAAAGGTAAGGTCGGTGGAAAAGAACCAGTGGTGCACGCGGTTTTTGTTGGCTTCGGCCCAGTCGCGCACTTCCTCGATGGTTTTGCCCTCGTCGCGCAAATCGGCCAGCTTATCCATCAGCAGGCCGTAGCCGGAGGCCACCGTCAGAGAGTCCATCACATACAGCTTGCGTTCCGGGTATCTGGCGCGCAGCTCCTCGGCGGCAATGCGGGCGGAGTTGATGGTGCCGGAAAGACCGCCGGACAGGGTCAGGTGCAGAATATCCTTGCCCTCGGAGAGAAATTTTTCAAAGTAGGCAACGTATTCTTCCACGTTTACCTGAGAGGTGCGGGTGTCTGCGCCGTCCACCATGGCCTGATAGAATTTGTCAAAGGGCACCGTCTGTCCCAGATCATCCGGGTAACCCACGCCATCCAGAAAGTAGTGGAAGCAGAGATAATGTATATCGCGCTGCGCAAAATGCTCCTGTGTTAAATCGGCGGTGGAGCAGCAGCTGAGAATATAGTTGGTCATGGAGGATCACTCGCTTTCTATATAGATGGTTGATAATGGAAATTTCGCGAAGCACGGGAAAAAATCCTGCCTGCTAAGGCTCGTCGGCATAATAAACGCGGGTCAGCTCCAGCCCGCAGGCAGGGGCCGTCATGCCAAGCGCCAGCCGGTCGCCTGTGGCAAGCGCGGTACGGAAGGCATCCTCCGGGATACGCCCCATGCCGATTTCCAGCAGCGAACCGGCAATAATTCGCACCATGTTGTACAAAAAAGCGTTTCCGCACACGGTAAGGGTGAGCAGCTCGCCCTGCTGAAGAAGACGAGCTTCCGTCAGCGTGCGCACGGTGGTTTTGGCCGTGCCGCCGGCTGCCTGGAACGCCGCAAAATCGTGCGTGCCAAGCAGGTCGGGCAATGCCTGCTGCATGCGGGCAATATCCAGCCGGTAGGGCACATGGGCGGTGATGTTGCGGTACAGGGCGCTGGCGTGCGGCGCGTGGTGGATGCGGTAGGTATAGCGCTTGCCCTGCGCATCAAACCGGGCATGAAAATCTCCCGGCACCTCGCGCCCGGCCAGAATGCGGATATCCGGCGGCAGGCAGGTGTTGAGCGCAAAGGCGTACTTGTCTGCCGGAATGCGGCTGAAGGTGTCAAAATGAAAGCGCTGCCCCAGGGCGTGAACGCCTGCGTCGGTGCGGCTGGCGCCGGTCACGCGCACGGGCGTATGGATCAGCTTTTCCAGCGCCTCCTCCACGCGCTGCTGTACGGCCACGGCATTTTCCTGCAGCTGCCAGCCCGCGTAGTTGGTGCCGTCGTAGCTTATGGTAAGCAGAAGGCGGCGGGTTCCCTCGGGCGGCGCCTGCCGGATGATGGGGGGCAGGTCCGTCATGCGATCCACTTCCCGCACAGAATGGTCAGCAGCAGCGTGCCTACGGTAATCAGCAGCGCATAGAGATCGCTGCGGGTGTAGCGCAGCACGCGCAGACGGGTGCGTCCCTCACCGCCGTGATAGCAGCGCGCCTCCATCGCCATGGCCAGCTCGCCCGCCCGGCGGAAGGCGCTTACAAACAGCGGCACCAGCAAAGGAATCATCGCCTTAGCGCGCTTGAGCAGATTGCCGCTTTCAAAATCCGCGCCGCGGGCCATCTGCGCCTTCATAATCTTGTCCGCTTCCTCAATCAGGGTGGGGATAAAGCGCAGGGCGATGGTCATCATCATGGCCAGCTCGTGCGCGGGAAAGCGGATGACCCGGAGGGGCTTCAGCAGCAGCTCGATCCCGTCGCTCAGCGCAACGGGCGAGGTGGTCAGCGTAAGCAGCGATGTACCCGCCACCAGGAACACCAGACGCATGCCAAAGTGAATGGCGGTGATGAAGCCCTCCTTTGTGATTTTCAGAAAGCCCAGCCTGAGCCAGAGAGTTTCACCGGTGGAAAAGAACAGGTTGAGCACAAAGGTGAGAATCAGCAGAAAGCGCAGGGGCTTGAGGGATTTGAGCAGGTGCTTGAGCGTGAGCCCGGACAGCCGGGTGGCCAGCAGCACATAGGCAAACGGGATGATATACCAGATGGGGCTTGAAACACAGAAGATGATGGCGATATAGAAAATGGTCAGGATGATCTTCATGCGGGGATCCAGCCTGTGCACCGCCGTATTGCCGGGCATGTACTGGCCCAGGGTGATGTCTCTCAGCATGCGGGATCCTCCTTTCCGGCAAGGCGCAGAATGGCGTGGCGCACCTCGTCCAGCGTGTACAGGTCATCCGGCAGGTCAAAGCCCTCGGCGCGCAGGGCATGGGCCAGCTTGGCGGCCTCCGGCACATCCAGCCCGATGGATTGCAAAAGCTCCTGCTGCATAAACACCTCGCGCGGGGTGCCGGTGAGCACCATTTCGCCCTTGCTCATCACCACCAGCCGGGTGGCCAGGGTGGAAATATCATCCATGCTGTGGCTTACCATGATGACGGTCAGCCCGCCGGCGGCGTGCAGATTGCGGATCATGGCAAGAATGCTGCGCCGGCCAGCGGGATCCAGCCCGGCGGTAGGCTCGTCCAGGATCAGCACCTTGGGCTGCATGGCCAGAACGCCCGCGATGGCTACGCGGCGCATTTGCCCGCCGCTGAGCTCAAAGGGGGATCGTTCGGCAATGGCATCGTAATCCAGCCCCACCTGCTCCATGGCGTGGCGCACGCGGCGGTCGATTTCCTCCCCGGACAGGCCCATGTTTTTGGGCCCGAAGGCGATGTCCTTGGCAACGGTTTCTTCAAACAGCTGGTATTCGGGGTACTGGAACACCAATCCAACCTTTTTGCGCACCTCCAGCAGGCTTACGCCCTTTTCGCTCAGGTCCAGCCCGTCTACCACCACGCGGCCCTCGGTGGCCCTGGCCAGCCCGTTCAGGTGCTGCACAAGGGTGGTCTTGCCGCTGCCGGTGTGCCCGAGCAGGCCGATGAGCTCGCCATCCTCAATGGTCAGGTTGACGTCATGAAGGGCCACGGCGGCAAAGGGACTGCCGGGCATGTAGGTATGCGTCAGGTGTTCAATCGTTATCGGCATAGCTTCTGCTTCAGCTCCTTTACCATATCCTGTACCGTAAGAATGCCGGAGGGCAGATCCATCCCGTCCCGGCGCAGCTCCATGGCCAGCTCCGCCATGGGCGGCACATCCAGCCCCAGGGCCTTGATATCCTCCACCCGGGCAAAAACCTCGGCGGGGGTTCCGTCCATGGCTACCTGGCCCCTGTTCATTACTACAACGCGGTCGGCCTGCGCGGCCTCCTCCATAAAGTGGGTAATCCACAAAACGGTCATGCCCTGCTCGCGGTTCAACCGGCGCACGGTTTTCAGCACGTCCGCGCGGCCGGAGGGATCCAGCATGGCGGTGGCCTCGTCCAGAATCATCACCTCCGGCTGCATGGCCAGCACGCCCGCTACGGCAACGCGCTGCTTCTGTCCGCCGGAAAGCATGTGCGGCGCAAAATCGGCGCGGTGCGTCATTCGCACGGCCTCCAGCGCGGCGTCGATGCGGGGAATCATCTCCGGCTGCGGCACGCCCAGGTTTTCAAGGCCAAAGGCCACGTCCTCGCGCACCACGTTGGCCACGATCTGGTTGTCCGGGTTCTGAAACACCATGCCCGCGTGCCGGCGAACCGTCCAGGTCTGCTCCTCGGCGGAGGTGTCCAGCCCGCATACCAGCACGCGGCCTTCGGTGGGCAGGTACAGCGCGTTCATCATTTTGGCAAGCGTACTCTTGCCGCTGCCGTTGTGCCCAAGCACCGCCACAAAGGAGCCCTTTTCAATGTCAAGGCTCACATGATCCACGGCCGGGGTGTCGGCATCCTCGTACTCATAGCAGACGTTTTCGGTCTGCACAGGATAAATGGTCTGTTCCATCGTGCTTTGTTCAAACTCCTTTGGTTAATTGGGGCTCATTCTCCTGCGCCCAGGCAAGGGCGCTGCGCCTGTCCTGCGCAAGCTGGTCGCGCAGCGCATCCAGCGAGGGGAAGGTGATTTCCGGCCGCAAAAAGGCGCGGTAGCACAGCCTGAGACGCGCGCCGTACAGCGCCTGCTGCGGATGCCCCAGCAGATGCGCCTCCACCGTGGGCATGCCGCCCGGAGCGGTGGGATGCCTGCCCTGATTGAGAATGGCCACATAGCTGCGATCCTCTCCCTCCACCCGGGCAACGCCCACATACACGCCCTCGCGCGGCCAGGGACGGCTGTGCGGATCATAAGCGAGGTTCGCGGTGGGAAATCCCAGCCTGCTGCCCAGCTGCTTGCCGGGCACAATCCGGCCCGTCAGTTCAAACGGCAGCTCGGTCATGCGCATCCCTCCCGCAAAAAAGACTGCTTTTTCAAAGCGTCTCATTATACCGCGTAAGAGAAGGAAACGCAATTCAAATTGCCAAAATGGCTTTAAAATCGCCGCGCTTTGTGGTATAATAAACCTATCCATGGGGATTCTGATAAGCAATATGCAAGGAGGAAAAACAAATGATCTTTACTGATTTTCACTTTTTCAGCGAGGTACTTGGGATCCAGACCGCGGCTTATGTGCTTTTGCCGGATGAGAAGGTGATGAAGCAATCCAAAGAACCTCTTCCGGTGCTGTATCTGCTGCACGGGCTGAGCGATGACCACACCATGTGGATGCGCCAGACGATGGTGGAGCAGTTTGCGCGCCAGTACAGGCTGTGCATTGTCATGCCTGCGGCGAACCGCTCCTTCTATATGGACATGGCGCATGGCGCCAAATACGACACCTTCATCGCCGAGGAGCTGCCCCGCGTGATCGAAACGTACTTCCCCGTGGGCCGCAAGCGCGAGCACCGCTTTGCCGCCGGCCTTTCCATGGGCGGCTACGGCGCGATGAAGCTGGGCCTTACCCGTCCCGGCCGCTATGCGGCGGTGGCAAGCCTTTCCGGCGCGCTGGACATGCTGGGCAACTACGAGCGCAGAAAGAAAATCAACCCGGATTATCTGGCCGAGATGGATGATATTTACGGCAGTGAAAAGCAGCTGAAAAACGGCAAGGGCAACCTGAACCGCCTGGCGGATAAGCTGGCCAAAACCCCGGAAAAGGCGCCCAAAATGTATGTTGCCTGCGGCACGGAGGATTTCCTGTTTGCGGCCAACGAGGGCTTCCATGCCCGTTATGGCAAGGTGTTTGATATGGAGTACCACACCGAGCCCGGCATTCACAACTGGCCCTTCTGGAACCGCCACATCGAAAGGGTGCTGGCCTGGCTGCCGCTTGAAAAGGCGAAGGAAGAGGAATGAAGAAAAACAGCACAGCCATCGAACGGCTGCTTAACGAAGGCTTTTTTGAAACGCGGGAGGCCGCGCTGCCCTATCTGATGAGCGGCGCGGTGTACTGCGGCGCCATGCAGGTAACCACAGGCGGGCAGAAGGTGCCGCTTGACAGGCCCATGACCGTACGCGGCCTGGACGAGCGCTATGTCAGCAAGGGCGGATACAAGCTGGAAGGCGCGATTGCCGACTTTGGCATTGACGTTGGCGGCCGCGTGTGCATCGACGCGGGCGCGTGCACCGGCGGCTTTACGGATTGCCTGGTCAAGCACGGCGCAAGGCTGGTGTACGCGGTGGAGGTGGGCTTTGGCCAGCTGGCGGGCAGCCTTGCGCAGGACAGCCGGGTGGTGAATCTGGAAAAAACCAATCTGGGCGATGAAAAGCTGCTCTCGCTGGACCCGGTACCCACTTTGGGCAGCGTTGATCTCAGCTATCTGTCGCTGGTAAAGGCGGTGCCGCAGTACCGCGCCATCATGCGGGGATCGGGCGAGCTGATGTGCCTGGTAAAGCCTTTGTTTGAAACGGAGGATGCCCAGGCCCGCCGCACGGGCGAAATTGATCCCGGCAGCTTTGAAGCGCTTTTGCGCAGGCTGTGCGACACGCTGGATGCGCAGCCGCAAACGCATGCCGTGGCCGTTACCAACAGCCCTGTGACGGGCAACAATGGCACGCATGAATTTTTCCTGCACGTGCGCTTTGGAGCACAGCCCGCGCCCCGCGTAACGGATGAGGCCATCCACCTTGCCGTGGAACGTGTGCTGGCTTTGCAAAAATATCATAAGTCCTGACCGGATCCGGTGGGAACAAACTCCACCTGTGAATCGTTCTGATGAATAGACGGTCCGGAAGGAGGCAAACGATCCATGAAGAAAAAGCTTTTGGGATGGCTGGTGCTGGTCCTGTGCCTGCTGGCAGGCAGCGCGCTTGCGGCGGATTTTGGCGTGGTATACCGTACGGATGCTCTCAATCTGCGTGGGCAGGGCAGCTCCAGCAGCGAGTGGCTGGGCAGCTATCCGCGCGGAACCTGGGTGGAGATCACCGGTAGCCAGAACAACTTTTACCGCGTGCGCACGCCCGACGGACGCACCGGCTATATGAGCAAAAACTATATCGATACCGTTGGCAGCGAAGACCAGGTCTGGATGGTGGAGGTCAACAATGCCAACGGGGGCGCGTTTCTCAACTTCCGTGCCCAGCCCAGCTTCAATGCGCAGGTGCTGGATATCTTCTATAACGGCGTGCCCCTGCGCGCCAGCGCGCTCAACAACGGCTGGTTTACCGTGGAGCTGAACGGGCAGACCGGCTATGTGCGCAGCGAATATGTGATCAATCACAGCTTTCGCTATGGCAGCGGCACCGTTGCCACCATCAAAACGCCCAACAATGGCGGCCTGAACCTGCGAAACGGCCCCGGCATGAACTACGGCGTGATCGGCCAGTTCCCGGGCGACAGCTATGTCAGCGTGCTGGCAGAGGGCAAGGACTGGTGGTGCGTGGCCGTAAACGGTCTGGTGGGTTACATGAATGACGACTACCTGGTCAAGGGTTTGCAAAGCGCCCGGGATATTGCGGCGGGCAGCACCCCGGGCGGCGGCTCCTGGACGGGCGGAGCCCCCTATGCCGTGGTCAGCAATCCGGTGTCCACGCAGGCGCTCAACCTGCGGCGCTACGCAAGCACCGCCTCCGAGGTGCTGGACAAGCTGTACAACGGCGAAAAGCTGTGGGTGGATGAGCAGGGCACCGAGTGGTGTGCCGTTACGCATCAGGATACCGGCATGTCCGGCTATGTGATGACCCAGTACGTGCGCCTGTACAACCTGTCCGCCACGCCCGTGCGCCGGGTAAACCATCCAGCCGGCAGCTATGTCAACCTGCGTTCCTCGCCCAATATGGGCGCAAACAATGTGCAGCTGCGCGTGCCTCACGGTGCCAGCGTAACCATCGTAAGCCCGGGGCCGGATTGGTGCAGGGTGCGCTACGGCGGCGTTACCGGCTATATGATGAGCTACTTTCTCCAATAGGCGTACAGCGGTCTGAGCCAGCTGAACACAAGCATGCAAAGTATTTCCAGCGCGCACAGGTAGGTTGGCATTCCGTGGCGGAACAGCCATTCCAGCGGCGTGCCCACAGGAGCGGCGCGCAGAAACAGATAATTGGCATCAAAAATGCGGTTGATCAGACTGATCAGCACCAGATAGCCGTTGCCCAGCACCAGCGTTCTGCGCGGGTCCGTGGGCAGCGGCTTTCCTGTTTGAACAAAATACAAAGGCATCAAGGCCACCAGCACATGCAGCTGGTAAAAGGCCCATTGCATCATCAGCGGATGCGAGCAACGAAGCACAGCCGGAAAAAACAGCGTAAGCAGCGCGCCCGGCGCGCCCAGAAAGCACACGGCTTCCACCAGCGGCGCCGGAGCGCGCCACAGCATGGGAATGCACAGCACCCCGAACAGGCTGCACAAATGCAGCGGAAGGGCGGCCTGCCATGTAAACAAACCGTCCAGCATAAGCAGCATCAGCTGCGTACCCATGGCGCCGGCCAGTCCCATCGCCATCAGGGGCCGCAGCCGTCGTGCATTCCTGCGCGCAAAGCACAGGATCAGCGCGCTCCACACGGCCAGCAACAGCCATTGCATAGGCCGCACCTCCACCACATTATAAGGAAAAATTGGGCTTTTGGGCGTGGACTTTACCACTTTTCAAAAGTGTGCTATAATGCCTGCATACCATTTTACACTTCCCGAAAGGAGGAGGCCGGTATGATGAGATACTCCAAGGGGTACAGCGATGCCACCCCTGCCAACCGTTTGCGCCCGATCATCCTGATTGTGCTGGTGCTTGCACTTGCTTTTTTGATTTTTAAGCTTGCGGGCGTGGGCGGAATCAACGAAGGCAATTTTGAGATACAGCGAAACAGCGAGCTGCGCAGCGAGGTGCAAAACGCCGTAAGCAGCGTAAACTCCCTCAGCCGTCTGGGCTCCAGCAGCACCTCCGGCATGCTGGGACGTGTGCGTCAGTATGTGCACGGCGTGGAGGTGATCAACGACCTGAACACCGGCATGTACGGCGAAATCGGCAGGCTATATCCCCAGTCGGTGTTTGACAACATCTATACCATTATCGACGAATACGAGGCCAAGCTTTCCAGCGGCCAGAAGGTAAGCGACGTGCTTTCCCGGCTTAGCGAGGCCGTGAACGATCTGAACGATCGCACCTTTACCGTTCTGGGCTTGAGCGGAAACGCGCCGGCCCAGTGATTACCGCAGCTTGAAAACGATTACACCGCCCAGCATCAGCCCCAGGCCAATCCATTGCTTTATGCCAAAGGCCACCTTTTCCTGCCCCATCCAACCAAAGGCCTCGATGGCGGCAGCCACCAGCAGCTGGGCAATCAAAATGGTTGAAATGGCCACGGCGGGGTGGAGCCCCTTGATGGACAGCATCACCGTTACCGTAATCACCAGCCCCAGCGCGCCGCCCAGCAGCGTCCATTTGGGCATGTCCGTGAGCGCGCGCAGATTTCCGTTGCCAAACAGCCACATCACGGCCAGCGATAAAAGAAAGGCCGTGCCCTGTACATAGGCGTTTGCCTCCCACAGACCAATGCCATCCTGCAGCCGGGTGTTCATAACCCCCTGAATGCTCATGGCGGCGCCTGCAAGGATGCTGAACAAAAAACCGATCAAAACAATCGCCTCCCCCAGTCCAGTATGGATGGGAGAGGCGGTTTTTATGCGTCATTCTTCGGCCTGGTCGACCCACGAAAGCATCTGATCGTGAATATGCTGCATTTCGCTGTCCAGCGCCGCAATGCGCTCGGCAGCGTCGCACAGCTGCTGGTTGAGCGAGTCGGGCACGTTGGTCACTTCCTTGTAGCGCAGCTGGTGCTCCAGGCTTGCCCAAAAATCCATGGCGATGGTGCGGATCTGCACCTCCACGGGCAAAAGCTCCTTGCCGCTGCTCAGAAACACCGGCACCTCCACAATCAGGTGCAGGCTGCGGTAGCCGTTGGGCTTGGGACACTTGATGTAGTCGCGCACGCGCAGAATGCGCAGGTCATCCTGCTTGCCAAGCAGCTCCGCAATGGCATAGGTATCGTTGAGATAGGCGCATACCACGCGGATGCCGGCGATATCATGCAGGTTATCCATGGCGGATTGGGGCGTGGGCGCAAGCCCCTTGCGGCGCAGCTTCTGCAGAATGCTGTTGGGGGTTTTGATGCGGCTTTCCATGTGGTGAATGGGATTGCGGCTGTGGCGCATGCTGAATTCGTCATCCAGAATTTCGAGCTTGGTGCGCACCTCGCGCATGGCGGACTGGTAACGAAAACGCATGGTGAGAAATTCTTCAATGGTTTCCTGCCACTCGGGCGGCAGATCGGTTACGGGTGTATGCTTCATGCTGTTTCTCCTGATTACAATGCAAGCTGGTAAATGGCCTTTACATCCTCGGCTTTCAGGCGCAGGAAGAAGCCCAGATTGCCTCCGGCCAGCGCCACGGCGCGCTGGGCCATGCGGTCAAAATCCTGATCGCCGATGCTGTTTTCATGCAGCGTGGTGGTCAGGCCGATGGAATGATAAAACGCCTCCAGCCGGGCAATGCCCTCTGCGGCAATGGCTTCCTCGGAGCCAAAGGCTTCGGGCACCTCAAACACGCGCCGGGCAAACTGCGCCAGCTTTTTGGCGCCGCCGCGGGGCAGCACGTATTTCATCCACGCGGGGAAGACGATGGCCAGTCCCGCGCCGTGCGCAATGTCATACAGCGCGCTCAGCTCATGCTCCATCTTGTGGCTGGCCCAGTCGCCCACGCGGCCGGTCTGAAGCAGCGTATTGTGCGCCAGACAGCCTGTCCACATGATTTCGGCACGGGCGTCGTAATCATCGGGCTTTTCAAACACGATGGGCGCGTTGTTGAGCATGGTGCGCAGCGCTCCCTCGATCATGCGGTCGGTCAGCTCCACGTTTTCCACCTGAGTAAAGTAGCGCTCCATCATGTGCGCCATGATATCCACAATGCCGCAGGCTGTTTGATAGGGCGGCAGGGAACAGGTGTATTCGGGGTTGAGGATGGAAAAGGCGGGAAAATTAAGCGGCGTATTGCGTCCGCACTTGCATTGATCCTCCTCGCGGGTGATGACGCTGGAATTGCTCATCTCGCTGCCTGCGGCGGGGATGGTAACGATGGTTCCCAAAGGCAGCACCTCGGTGTTGCTGCCCTTGCCTGTAAACAGATCCCACACATCGCCGTCGTAGCATGCGCCGTTTGCAATGGCCTTGGCGGTATCGATCACGCTGCCGCCGCCCACGGCCAGCACCAGCTGCACCTGGTTTTGCCGGCACAGCTCAATGCCCCGGCGCACCGGCGAAAGGCGCGGATTGGGCTGGATGCCGCCAAGCTCCCAGACCTGCGCGTTCTCCTGCTTTAAAAGGGCCATCACCTCATCGTACAGCCCGATGCGTTTGATGCTTCCGCCTCCATATACAAGCAGGATGCGGTTGCCGTAGCGACGCACCTCCTCGCCCAGATGGCTCAGGGCCGTTTTGCCAAAATGGATGCGCGTGGGGTTTTGAAAGGTAAAATCAATCATGGCTTTCTCTCCTTTGGTTTAGTACAGCTGCGTACGATGGCGCAGCGCGCGGCGTTCCATACCGGCTTCACAATCGGCGCGCTCGGCCTCGGTTTCGCAGATCAGCTCGGGTACTCTGGTGGGCTTGCCGTTTTCATCCACGGCCACCATGGTCAGGTAAGCGCGGTTGACGTGCAGGCGCTGGTTGGGATTGCTCAGCCGCTCCACAAAGGTATCCACACACACCTCCATGCTGGTGGTGCCCACAAAGGTAATGCGGCCGTCAATGGTAACGATATCGTCGATGTAGGCCGGGGCGATGAAATTGAGGTGATCCACCGCCGCCGTGCGCGTTGCGCAGCCGCTGTGCCGGCGCGATACCACGCCTGCCACCACGTCGATCCACTGCATCAGCATGCCGCCAAACAGCGTGTAGGAGGAGTTGACATCCGCCGGGGTGATGATATGCACCTGCTCGGCCCGGCTGAAGGAAACGGGCCTTGCCGTGCGCGGGGATTGGTTATCCATGCAAAGAGGACTCCTTTTCGGGTTTGGATTTGGAAGCGTCCGTCTGCGCGGCGTAATAGGGCTTTGGAAGGTCGCTTATCAGGGGACGAACGCTGTGAGAAAGCAGTTGCGGATCAAACGCAGACAGGAACAGCAGCCTCCGGCGCGGCATGGGGTGAATGGCAAACCATTGCGGTTTTTTGTGGAAGATGCGCTCCCACAAAAGCGTTTCGCTCAGGCCGCGCTTGAGCTCGGCGTCCAACTGGGTCATGGATTGCGCAAGCCTTGCCAGGGGTGCAAGCAGCTCCACCGGCGCCACCACAAAGCTGGGGTCGGGAATGCCGTTGACCGTTGCCAGGTGAATGCGGTCATCCATCAGAGGACGAAAATCCGGCACCGCGTCCTCGCAGACAGGATGGGGCAGAATGTCCATATCCACCCAGGCAGCGTGCGTAAACTCCACCTGCCGCCTGGCAGCGCGTTCCATCAGCAGCGTTTTGCTGCGGGCAAAGGCTTCCTCGGGCGTAAGGCTTTGCAGCAGGGATTTTGGCAGCAGGTGATTTTGCGGATAGCTTTGCGTGTGGGGGAAGGCGGCGCGCAGCGCGCGCTCCTGACCGCCGCCCGTGTACAAAACCAGCGGCAGGCTTCGGATGCGGCGCAAAAAGCCAAAGCGCAGCAGATAATAGGCGGGAGCCACGCGCGGATGGGGCAGATCGATAAAGGCGCTCACCATCAGGGGCATGGGCGTTTCCAGTAGCTTCATGCGGGCGCTGCGGGCTTTGTGGCTGAGAACCAGCCTGCCGGGCATGCGCTGGGAGTAGGTATCCTCATGCCCGAACAGCCCCATGGCCGCTTTGGGGGCGCAGAGGCGCTGGCCGGTATGAAAACCCAGCAGCTGCTCAAACCGGGCAAGCGTGGTGCCGGGTAGCGTTTCCGGCGGAGGCAGGCGAAGCAGGCGCTGCGGCTGGGCTTTTACTGGCCAGACAAAGGCCTCATGCAGCGCATAGACCGAAAAGCCCGTCAGATAAGCCATCAGGGGCAGCATTTCCGCGTCCAGCTGCTCGCCCTCCATCAGAAAGGTAACAGGACCAAACAGCAGGGAAGGATCAATCACCAGCGTCTTGACCGGTCCTGTGGCGCAGACCAGCGCAAGGCCGCGTCCGATGGCCACGCTGCCATCCTCCAGCACCTCCTTGAGCGCGGGCAGATGAGTCTGCGCCGCGGCCGCTGTGGGCGCTTTTGTGCTGCGCAGCTGGGGAAGAATGCCGTGGGGTGCATCCTTGCCACCGCTAATGCGCTTTTGCAGCGCAGGCGTCACCTTCCGCAGGGCAGCCAGACGGTTTCCATCAATCACGGGCACCCGGATGGTGGCGGCGCTTTGGGCGGTCGGCTTTGCGTCCATACACGCACAGGGCGGCACGCTGGCGGTAAACAGCGTCTGCCTGCCCTGCCGCCGCCACAGCGCGTACAGGGCGTTGTCCCACCGCTGGGAAAAGGCGTGCGGCCCGGTGATGGACAGAAAATGCGTTTCCTCCGTAAGGCAGGGCACAACGCCCGCCAGTCCCTGCGCGGCGTCATAAAAAAGGGGCTCTATGCCTTCCGGCAGCCCGTCCAGGCAGCCGGCCATGGTATGCGGTAGCGCAAAACGAAGCTCCGACGGACGCAAGGCGGTTCTGCAGGCGCGGGCGATGGTTTCCACAGCGTCCGCGGCGGTCAGCGGCGGATGCAGAATCAGCAGAATCCGCGCGGTAAACAATGGCTCGCACCTCCCCAGAACTTTTGCATGTAAATGTATTATAGTGGAAGATGCGCCCGCGCGTCAAGGAAGCAGAAAGGCAAATTGCTCAATTGACAGCCGCGCTGTGTTCCTGTATGATAGTTGCACAGGATACCTTTCATCCATCGGAGGAGGAACCGCTATGCATATTCTGATCACCGGCGCGAAGGGCTTTATGGGGCGCAATCTCAGCCATACCCTTGCCACGCTTCGCCCGGAGGATACCCTGAGCCTGATTGACACCCTCAGCACGCCGGACGAGCTGGCGCAGGCGGCACAGACGGCGGATTTTGTGTTTCACCTGGCGGGCGTGAACCGCCCCAAGGATCCTGCGGAGTTTATGCAGGGCAATGGCGACCTGACGCAGCGCCTGATGAACCTGCTGGAAAACGGCAAAAAGCCGCCGGTATGGCTGTCCAGCTCTATTCAGGCGGAATTGGACAATCCCTACGGCCAGAGCAAGCTGACGGCGGAAAACGCCGTGCGCGCCTACGGCGAGCGCACCGGCGCCCAAACCTTTCTCTACCGCCTGCCCAATGTGTTTGGCAAGTGGAGCCGTCCCCATTATAACAGCGTTGTGGCCACCTTCTGCCATCAGATTGCCAGAAATCTGCCCATCACCATCAGCGACACGGAGAAGGAGCTTTCCCTGGTTTATATCGACGATGTGGTTGCCCAATGCCTGTGCGCGCTGCAGGGCGGGGTGCAGGCGGATGCCGGCGGCTTTTGCACGGTGGAGCCGGTGCATACCATCCGGCTGGGAGAACTGGCGCGGCTGCTGGAATCCTTCCATGAAATGCGCAACCGTCTGGATACGCCGGATCAGAGCGATCCGCTTACGGCAAAGCTCTACGCTACCTACCTGAGCTTTTTGCCCGAGGATGATTTTGCCCGTCCGGCGGTAACCCATACGGACTGGCGCGGTTCCTTTACGGAGCTGATTCATCTGGGCGGACACGGGCAGGTGAGCGTGAATATCTCCAGGCCGCACATCACCAAGGGCGAGCACTGGCACCATACCAAGCATGAAAAGTTTATCGTTTTAAGCGGAGAGGGCGTGATCCGTTTCCGCCACCCGGAGGAGAATACCGTGATCAGCTACCGCGTCAGCGGCGAGGCTTTTCAGGTGGTGGATATCCCGCCCGGGTATACGCACAACATCGAAAACACGGGCGATGTGGATATGGTAACGCTCATGTGGGCCAACGAGGTTTTTGATTCCAACCACCCGGATACGTTCCGCCTGCCGGTGGAGCCTGCAAAGGAGGAGAACAAGCGGTGAAAAAGCTGAAGCTGATGACGGTGCTGGGCACCCGGCCGGAGATCATCCGCCTGTCCGCGGTGATGCAATGCGCGGACAAATACTTTGATCATATTATGGTGCACACCGGCCAGAACTATGACGCATCCCTCAACGATATCTTTTTCAGGGAGCTTCGTTTGCGTGCGCCCAACCACTATCTGGGTGCGGTGGGGACGGATCTGGGCGAAACCATGGGCAATATCATTGCCAAAAGCTATCAGGTTATGGTTCAGGAAAAGCCGGACGCCGTGCTCATTCTGGGCGATACCAACTCGGCGCTGGCGGCCATCTCGGCCAAGCGGCTCAAGATCCCAATTTTTCATATGGAGGCCGGCAACCGCTGCTGGGACTGGAATGTAAGCGAAATGATCAACCGCAAAATTGTGGATCATATCAGCGACATCAACCTGCCCTATACCGAAAACAGCCGCCGCTACCTGCTTAGCGAAGGCATCGATGGAAAAACCATTTTTGTTACCGGTTCTCCCATGCGCGAGGTGCTGGCCAATCACATGGAAGCCATTGAAAACAGTGATGTGCTGGAACGGTTGGGGCTGGAAAAGGGCCAGTACATCCTTGTAAGCGCCCACCGCGAGGAAAACATCGACCTGGAGGAAAACTTCCTTTCGCTGATGAACGCCATCAACCACATGGCGGAGGTTTATCAGGTGCCGGTCATTTATTCCACGCATCCGCGCAGCATGAAGTTTATCCGCCAGCGCAATTTCCAGTTTCATCCCCTGGTGCGCAGCCTTACGCCCTTTGGTTTCTTTGATTACAACCACCTGCAGATGAACAGCCTTGTGGTGCTCAGCGACAGCGGCACCCTCAGCGAGGAAAGCGCCATGCTGGGCTTTTGCGGCGTGCTCATCCGCACCTCCACCGAGCGCCCGGAGGTGCTGGACAAGGGCACGGTGGTGATTGGCGGCATTACGCAAAACAGCGTGCAGCAGGCGGCCGAGCTGGCCATTGCCATGCAGCGCAATCAGGAACCGCGCGCCATGCCGCTGGATTACGAGGATCTTAACGTTAGCGCCAAGGTCATCAAGCTGATCCAGAGTTATACACCCATCGTAAACCAGACCGTGTGGCTGAAAAAATGAACTTTCAGACGCCGGAATGGACAATTGGAACATTTGATACAGGTTTTGTATGGAATTTGGATGATTTTTCATAGCAGCTGCGTTATAATGATGGTGCTCGAAATGATAAACGATCTGCGATCGTTGCAGAGCGTCGAAAAAGCTCGCCTGCGGCGATCTTTTCCGCCGGGAATGCACCATT
>JAEDGL010000120.1 GCA_016297535.1 Clostridia bacterium
GCCCCCCCCACGCCTCCCAGAGGGTTTGTAGACAGCCTGAGCTCCCGGCAAATACCGGGAGCTTTTTAAATGCCCTCCCTGATCAATGCAAAGCATAAGCCCCGGGAGCAAATGCTCCCGGGGCTTGTTTGGGACATGGATATCTGATTACACCTTGAAGTTGACGGACTTGTCGCCCTGCTGATTGGCGCCAAACTCATAGTCGTTGCCGGGGAGTACGGCGTTGAGCAGGATGCCCACCAGAGCGGCCACCGCCAGGCCGGAAAGGCTGATGGTGATGCTGCCAATGGTAAAGGCGATCGCGCCCGCAGAGGAGAAGCTGATGCCCAGCGACAGGGACATGATGATAGCGGCGATAATCACGTTGCGGGACTTGGTGAAATCCACCTGGTTCTCAACCACATTGCGAACGCCTACGGCAGAGATCATGCCGTACAGGATCAGGCTGACGCCGCCGATGGTAGCGGTGGGCATGCAGGAAACCAGAGCCGCAAACTTGGGAGAGAAGGAGAACAGAATGGCCAGCACAGCGGCAATGCGAATAACACGCGGGTCGTATACCTTGGTCAGCGCCAGAACGCCGGTGTTCTCGCCATAGGTGGTGTTGGCAGGAGCGCCAAAGAGCGCGGCCAGAGAGGTAGCCAGACCATCGCCCAGCAGGGAGCGGTGCAGGCCGGGCTCTTCAATAAAGTTTTCCCCAACGGTGGAAGAAATGGCGCACATGTCGCCAATGTGCTCAACCACGGTAGCCAGCGCAATGGGCATGATAGTGATGATGGCGGAAATCAGCAGCGAGCCGTCGCAGCCCTTGAACAGGGAGAAGGCCGTATCCTTCCAGAAGAAGGGAATGCCAAACCACGCGGCGTTCTGAACGGGCGTAAAGTCCACCAGACCGCAGACGGCGGCAACCGCGTAGGAGCCCACAACGCCCAGCAGGATGGGGATGATCTTGATCATGCCCTTGCCCCAGATATTGGCCACAACGACGATAGCAATGGCCAGAATGGCAATCCACCAGTTGGCGGAGCAGTTGTTGATCGCGCTGTTGGCCAGGGTCATGCCGATGCAGATGATGATGGGGCCGGTCACAATGGGCGGAAAATAACGCATTACCTTGCCTGCGCCGAAGGCCCGGAACAGAGCGGCCAGCAGTACGTACAGCAGTCCCGCGCAGGCAACGCCAACGCCCGCGTAGGGAATCCAGTTGAGCTCGGCAGTGTTGCCAATCAGGGCGTTTACGGCCGCGTATCCGCCGATGAAGGCGAAGGAAGAACCCAGAAACGCGGGTACCTTACCCTTGGTAAGAAAGTGGAACAGCAGCGTGCCCAGACCGGCAAACAGCAGCGTTGCGCTTACGCTGAGTCCGGTCAGCGCGGGAACCAGCACCGTTGCGCCGAACATGGCAAACATGTGCTGAAGGCCCAGCAGCAGCATCTTGGGGGTACCCAACGTACGAGCATCACGAATTCCGTTCTCCATGAAAACCCCATCCCTTCTGATGATCATCAATGAGTGCATTGTATGCGTAAACAGCGAATGCTGTTATCGCCATCCTTTTCCGCCTTCATCTTGGCAGAAAAAAAGGCCTTGTCCGGCTGGACGAGGCGTTGTTTGACTCCAGCCGTTCAGGTCTGGCAGAAGGCCCGGAAACCTTTGCCCGATTTCCGAAAGCGAGTATAACACAGGTTGATACATTTGTAAAGAAAAACATATTTTGAAATGTTTTGCACGCAGCTTCGGAAATATCAAAACCGTCACCCATTCGGATGACGGTTCTGTATCGACCTTGCGGCGATTGCTGGCTGGGGTAGCAGGATTCGAACCTACGAGTGCGGGAGTCAAAGTCCCGTGCCTTACCGCTTGGCGATACCCCACTGCGGGGATAAAAAAATGGGGTGAACGGTGGGGTTCGAACCCACGACATCCAGAGCCACAATCTGGCGCTCTACCACTGAACTACGTCCACCATATCTGGCGCGCCTGGAGGGATTCGAACCCGCGACCCTCGGCTTAGAAGGCCGATGCTCTATCCGGCTGAGCTACAGGCGCATACCGAGTTTCCCTTGCTCATCCCTCAAGGAACCCGCTGACAGTTGCTAATATTAGCATACTTCATTTCGTATGTCAACTGTTTTTCCAAAAATCTTTTCATTTTCTGCGTAAGTGAAAAAAACAGCCGAAGGACTTGCCTTTTTCCCAAACCTCATGTAAAATAGAAAGGCCGAGTGTATGATGACGGTTGAGTCCTGTGCGATTTCAACGCGTGAACCCTGTCAGGTCCGGAAGGAAGCAGCAGTAAGCGCAGTTTGGGATGTGCTGCGGGGTTGCTCAGCCTGAGTGCATTCGGTTTTTCTTATTAAAAAAGCGGATCACAATACAGGAGGGCGCGAAATGAATTATCATCATATCCAAGCATTTGACCCGGAACTGTTCCAGGCCATCAGCGACGAGGTGGACCGCCAGCGCGCACATATCGAGCTGATCGCCTCTGAAAACTTTGTTTCTCCCGCCGTAATGGAAGCCATGGGCTCTCCCCTCACCAACAAGTACGCCGAGGGGTATCCCGGCAAGCGGTATTACGGAGGCTGTCAGTATGTGGATGTAGCGGAAAACCTGGCCCGGGAGCGCGCCAAAAAGCTGTTTGGCGCCGAGCATGCAAACGTGCAGCCTCACAGCGGCGCACAGGCCAATACGGCCGTTTACTTCGCCATGCTTCAGCCCGGCGATACCGTGCTTGGGATGAATCTGAGCCACGGTGGCCACCTCACGCACGGAAGTCCCGTCAATATCAGCGGCAAGTATTTCCGCTTTGTCCCCTATGGCGTGAATGAAAAAACCGGTTACATTGACTATGATCATGTGCGGTCGCTGGCAAAGGAGCATCACCCCAGGATGATTGTCGCAGGGGCCTCTGCTTATCCCCGTGCCATTGATTTTGTCAAGTTGCGCGAGATAGCCGACGAGGTGAACGCCCTGCTGATGGTAGACATGGCCCACATCGCCGGTCTGGTAGCCGCCGGGGAGCACATGAGCCCTGTCCCCTATGCGGATTTTGTGACCACCACAACCCACAAAACCCTGCGTGGGCCCCGCGGCGGTATGATTTTGTGCAGGGAGCAGTATGCCAAGGCCATTGACAAGGCCATTTTCCCCGGCACGCAGGGCGGGCCGCTGATGCACGTGATTGCAGCCAAAGCCGTCTGTTTCCAAGAAGCGCTGCAGCCCGAATTCAAGGTCTACCAGCACCAGATCATCCAAAACGCCAAGGCGCTTGAAAACGCTTTCCGGGCCAATGGCATCCAGATGGTTTCCGGCGGTACGGACAACCATCTGATCCTGATGGATCTTTCCGGCACCGAGCGTACCGGCAAGGAAATGGAAGCCCTGCTTGGTTTGTGCCATATCACCGTAAACAAAAATACCATTCCCGGCGAACAGCGCAGCCCCATGGTAACCAGCGGCGTTCGCGTGGGCACGCCCGCCGTTACGACCCGCGGCATGGTGGAAAGCAATATGGAGCAGATTGCAGGCTTCATCAAGCGCATACTTGCAGATGGCGAGGCTGCCTGCGAAAGCGTGAAGGCTGATGTAGTGGAAATGATGAAGCGCTTTCCGCTGTACGAGAATTTTCCCAATGGCTGACAAGCCGCTGAATACGTATGCCAAGGGTGTGCTGGGTGAATGGACCGCGGAGAAATATCTGTGTGAAAACGGCATGGTGTGTCTTGAACGCCGGTACCGTTCCCCCTATGGCGAGATTGATCTGGTGATGCTGGATCACGATGTGCTGGCCTTTGTGGAGGTCAAGGCCCGTCTGATGGCAACCATCCAATCCGCTCAATTGGCCGTTACCCCCTCCAAGCAGCGCAAAATCATCCGCACGGCGCTGTGCTACCTTGGCGATCACCCGGAACACGCTCAGCGCATGATGCGCTTCGATATTGTAAGCATCGCCGGTGATTGTATTCATCACCTGCCGGATGCCTTTCAGGGTTCCGGTTGGTAAACGGTTCCCCCCATCTTTTTTCGCCGATGGATCAGGTATTTTTCATTTTCAGGTTTCACCCTTTCGATACGGTGGTATAATACAGTTACCATCACGAAAGGAGGCGGAGATTATGTCCTGCATTGTCAATGTTAAGAACGGCACCATGGATCAGCAGGAAATCAACGCTTATATTACCCGTGCAACGCAAAAGTACGGTTCCGAACCTCTGCAGATCGACATTACCATCGACGGCGATGAAGTGGAATTGGACTACACCTTTGAGCCCCGTCCTTTCCACAGAATTAGGCGCATCACCGGCTATCTGGTTGGTACACTGGATCGCTTCAACAACGCCAAGCGTTGCGAAGAAGGTGACAGGGTTAAACACACGCTTCATTACGAATCCTGAAAGGCAAGCATTACCGCAAAAGCGTTTCACAGCTGCTTGAGCAGCGGGTGAAACGCTTTTGCATTGCCTGCGGTTTATTTGCTTTTGGGATCCACATAGTCGGTATCAGAGGCTTTTATATAGCACAGGGTGCCATCCGCTTTGCGCACATGCAGCAAATCGCTGCCAATCAGGCCAAGCACCTCCAGCACCGTTCCGCGCTCAAGCCCGGTATTCCCGTTGCTTTTGTTCTTATCAGGCCCGGGATAAACGAGCGTCCACTCAGAGGTGGTTGTGATGGTGGGAATACCATACCAGGTGTTGTTTCTCTGCCCCTCGATGCACAGAAAACGGCTTTTCATCCAGCCAACGCGGCCATACAGCTTTACCTTCAGCCACTCTCCATCCTCCGAAAAGCCGATCATTTTTCCCTCGCATCCATTATAGTATTTTCCAAGGCTCCTGCTATTTACAGAGGCCTGTGCGCGCAGATGCAGGCGATCCGTTTTGTCCGGGTTGCTGACATATACGGACACACCATGTTCCGGGGAGAGCGCCTTAACAACCTGTATCAAATCGCTCTGGCGAACAAAAGCATGATATGGGCCTTCGCTTGTGTCTGTAAAAACTCTGATATGCCACCAGGTATCCAGCGTCTGTTCAGCTACACCCATCAGCAAAAAGCGGCGTCCGGCCTCAATTTTCATAGTTTGGGCGCTCCTTTCGGGCTTTGAATAGCCCCTGACGGCAGCAAGCGTTACATACTGCTGCATGGCGCTATCCGGCTTTTGAGCGGAAAGATACCGGGTCATCATCCAGCCTTCTGCCTCCCCGTTTCCCGATCCGATCTTCACCTCCACCCAGTCCTCACCCTGCGTATTGACAACGGTAACCTCAACCCCGTTATAATACTTCCCGTAGGACAGGCTGTTCTGATCCGGGTTTTTTCGCAGGTTCAGCCGGTCAGCAGCGTTGGGATTATGGACATACAGCGTTGTTTCTGCAAGGGACACATACGGAAGACAGAAAACCAGAACAAGCAGCATAGCAATCCATCTTTTTCGCACGGCGGACTTCCTCTTTTCTTTGGTTTATGATACACTCACACAGGAGCTTCGCACATATAACGCAGCAGCGTTGGTTTTTGTTCCCAACCAGAAAGCAATAAAGGATGGCCTTACGAATGGATAAGTACAGCGTTCTCAAGCAGATTTTCGGACACGATACGTTCCGCGAGGGGCAGGAAGGTCTGATTGATGAACTGCTAAACGGTCACGATGTTCTCGGAGTGATGCCCACAGGGGCCGGAAAATCCATCTGCTATCAAATTCCCGCTTTGCTGCTGGATGGCGTTACTCTGGTGATCTCTCCGCTGATTTCTTTAATGAAGGATCAGGTTATGGCGCTTAAGGCCTCCGGCGTGGCGGCTGCTTATATCAATTCCAGCCTTACCCCCGGCCAGCAGGCCGAGGCCATCCGGCGGGCAAGCAACGGCGCCTACAAAGTGATCTATGTGGCGCCGGAAAGGCTGGAAATGCCTTCGTTTATTCATTTTGCGCAGCAAACCCCTGTCTCGCTGCTGGCGGTGGATGAGGCGCATTGCGTATCCCAATGGGGGCATGATTTTCGCCCCAGCTACCTGCATATTGCCGAATTTGTAAACAAGCTCTCCGTGCGCCCGCCGGTGGCTGCCTTTACCGCAACCGCTACCCGTCAGGTACGCACCGATATCATCCGTCTGCTGCACCTTGAGGAGCCTTATTGCCTTACAACCGGCTTTAACCGTCCCAACCTCCATTTTTCAAACGTAAAGCCCACCGATAAATTTAACATGCTTCTTTCTTTTTTAAGAGAGATGGACGGGGACTGCGGCATTGTCTATTGCAACACCCGCAAAACCGTGGAGGATGTCACCCTGCGCCTGCTGGAGGAGGGCTACAGCGCCACTCGGTACCACGCCGGACTGAACGACGCAGAGCGTCATGAAAATCAGAATGCTTTCCAGTTTGACCAGGCCAAAATCATGGTTGCGACCAATGCGTTCGGCATGGGAATAGACAAGTCCAACGTCCGTTTTGTGGTACATTACAACATGCCGCGCAATCTGGAAAGCTACTACCAGGAAGCTGGACGCGCGGGCCGCGACGGGCAGCCTGCGGAATGCCTGCTTTTGTACAGCGGGCAGGATGTGATTACCGGCAAATGGATGATTGAGCATAACGATGAAAACAGCGAGCTGTCTCCCCAGCAGCGCGAGACGCTGATGAAGCTGGATCTGGAAAAGCTTAAACAGATGACCTACTATGCCACCTCCAAGCGCTGCCTGCGCCAGTTCATTCTGCGCTACTTTGGCGAACAGGATGTGGAGCAGGCGTGCGACAACTGCTCTGTTTGCGAGGATGCTCCGTTTGAGGTGGATACCGGAAAGCGCCTCTACTCCCGCACGGAGGATCAACGTCTCATCCGAAAAGAGGAACGAACGGCTAGGCGCGGCGAACGCAAGAATCGCCGTCTGAACGAAATGGACGGCTTTACGGCCTGGGAGCGTGCTTTGTTTGAAAACCTGAAAACGCTCAGGCATCTGATTGCCCTCAAAAAGGGCGTTCCGGCCTATACGGTCTTTTCGGACGCGGCGCTAAGGGATATGGTGCGAAAGCATCCCACCAGCATGGACGGGTTTTTGGATGTATCCGGCGTAGGCCTTGTCAAGCAGGAGCAATACGGCCAGGTATTTCTTGCGGTCATTCGCGACGGCCGCGAACCCAACGACGCCCTGCTCGACCTGCGCGAAACAGCAAAGCGCGCTCCGGCCCCAAAAAGCACTGCATCCGACTAAATCAAAACCACCCGTCAAACGGGTGGTTTTGATTTG
>JAEDGL010000121.1 GCA_016297535.1 Clostridia bacterium
ATTACATTTTGCAGAATATGCGGGGGTGCAAGCGGTACAATGACCAAAGTAAAACTCAAGGATGCCACCAGGGATTTGCTCAAGGGAGCAGCGGATACGCTCAGCAGCGTATCATCCATGCGCAAAAGCGCGGATGAGCTTACGCAGGCTGCCCGCAAGCTCGAGGCAAAATTCCTCCGTGAAGAGGAACAGCGCAGGGCTGATGAAAAGCAGGCCGAGCAGCAAAGGCTGATCAGCCAGCACACCAAAGCATTCACCATGCCTGATACAGACGAGCCTGCACAGGCGCCCAGGGTGGATACCAAAGAGGAAATTCCGGCTGCCCCCAAGGCGGAAGCCGCCAGGCCCGCCGCAAAGGAAGAAGCAAAGCCGGAACCCGTAAAGGCGGAGGAGACCCCCGTGAAGAAGACAGAAGAAGCCAAGCCCGTGGTAAAGGAAGCCGCGAAGGCCGAAGAAAAGAAGCCCGAACCCGCAGCGGAAGCCAGGCCTGCCGTAAAGGAGGCCGCTCCCGCCGACAAGCAGCCCGAGGATCCCAAGCCCGAGGCTCCCAAAGCCGCAGCCCCGGTTAAGCCCGCTGCCCCCGCTCCCCGGTCCGCGCAGCAGCCTGCCGCACAGAACCGTCCGGCGCAGGCGGCACAGCCTGCCGCACGGCCCGCGCAGCCTGGTCAGCCCCGTCCTGCCCAGCCGGGCGCTCAGCCTGTCGCCCGTCCGGCGGCTCAGCAGGGCGCAGCCCGACCGGTGCAGGGCGGTCCGGCCGCCCGTCCCGCACAGCCGGGGCAGGGAAATCGCCCCGCCAATCCGCAGGGGCCCTATGGCCGTCCCGCTAATCCGCAGGGCCCGTATGGCCGTCCTGCCAACCCGCAGGGGCCCTATGGCCGTCCCGCCAACCCGCAGGGACCGTACGGCCGCCCCGCCAATCCGCAGGGGCCCTATGGCCGTCCCGCCAACCCGCAGGGGCCGTATGGCCGTCCTGCCAACCCGCAGGGGCCCTATGGCCGTCCCGCCAACCCGCAGGCACAGCAGGGGCAGTTCGGCCGTCCCGCCAACCCGCAGGGACAGTTTGGCCGTCCCGCCGGAGCGCCCCAGGGCGGCGCCCGTCCCGCAGGCGGCAGCTTTGGCAACCGTCCCGCAGGTGGCCGTCCCACGGGCGGCGGCACACGCAAGCCCACGCTGGAAATGACCCCTCCCGTAGAGAAGGAGCGCGTTTCCAACTACGATCCCAACAAGAAAAACTACGTTCGCCAGCACGACCCGGAGCGCGTGGCCAAAAACCGCAAGCAGCTGGCGCGTGAAAACTTCAGCGGCTACGATGATGAGGTGATCCGCGGCGGCCGCCGTGCCCGCGCCACCAAAAAGCCCAGCGCCCAGCAGATGATGGCCCCCATCAAGATCGAAAAGGCCTTTATGACCGCCGAGACCATCACCGTCAAGGATCTGACCGAGCGCATCGGCAAACCGGCCGGTGAAATTCTCAAAAAGCTGCTCATGCTTGGCATCATGTCCAACATCAACAGCGAGCTGGACTTTGACACCGCCAGCCTGGTCTGCGCCGACTTTGGCGTGGAGCTGGAAATGAAGCTGGATAAGACTGCCGAGGACGCGCTGGTGGAAGAAACCGATTTTGAGGACGCCGAGGAGGATCTGCTCCCCCGTCCCCCGGTGGTTACCATCATGGGTCACGTTGACCACGGCAAGACCTCCCTGCTGGACTACATCCGCAACGCTCACGTTACCGCGGGCGAGGCCGGTGGCATCACCCAGCACATCGGCGCCTATACCGTATCGCTCAACGACCGTCCCATCACCTTCCTGGATACCCCCGGCCATGAGGCCTTCACCGCCATGCGTGCGCGCGGCGCGCAGGCCACGGATATCGCCATTCTGGTGGTCGCTGCGGATGACGGCGTTATGCCCCAGACCGTGGAAGCCATCAACCACGCCAAGGCCGCCGAGGTGCCGATCATCGTTGCCATTAACAAGATGGATAAGCCCACCGCCAACCCCGACCGCGTCAAGCAGGATCTGACCGCTCACGAGCTGGTGCCCGAGGAGTGGGGCGGCGAAACCATCTGCGTGCCCGTCAGCGCCCACACCGGCGAAGGCGTGGACGACCTGCTGGAGATGATCCTGCTGCAGGCCGACATGCTGCAGCTGCGCGCCAACCCCAACCGCATGGCCAAGGGCGTTATCATCGAGGCCAAGCTGGATAAGGCCCGCGGCCCCCTGGCTACGGTGCTTCTGCAAAACGGCACCCTGCATGTGGGCGACGCCATCGTTGCCGGCATGACCAGCGGCCGTGTGCGCGCACTGCTCAACGACCGCGGCGAACGCGTGCAGGAGGCCGGTCCCGCCATGCCGGTGGAGATTTCCGGCTTCGACGATGTGCCCACCGCCGGTGATGATATGATCGCCGTGGAAGATGAGCATCTGGCCCGCCAGGTGGTGGAGGAACGCCGCGAGAAGCAGAAGGCCGCCCGCGTAGCTGCCTCCAAGGTATCGCTGGATAACCTGTTCAGCCGCATGGACGCCGCCAAGCAGACCACGCTGAACATCATCATCAAGGCCGATGTGCAGGGCAGCGTGGAAGCTGTGAAGCAGGCGCTTGAAAAGCTCTCCAACGACGAGGTACGCGTTCGCGTGCTGCACAGCGGCGCAGGCGCCATCACCGAGGGCGATATCACCCTGGCCTCCACGTTCGACGCCATCATCGTTGGCTTCAACATCCGCCCGGACAACACCATCCGCGAAATCGCCGAGCGCGAGGGCGTGGATATCCGCCTCTACCGCGTCATCTATCAGGCCATCGAGGAAATCCAGAAGGCCATGAAGGGCATGCTGGATCCCGAGTTCAAGGAAGTGATGCTGGGTACCGCCGAGGTGCGCAACACCTTCCGCATCACCGGCGCAGGCACGGTGGCCGGCTGCTACATCAAGCATGGCAAGGTGCAGCGCAACGCCGAGGTACGCCTGATCCGCGACAGCGTGGTGGTCTACGAGGGCAAGCTTTCCAGCCTCAAGCGCTTTAAGGACGATGCCAAAGAAGTGGCCGAGGGCTACGAGTGCGGCATCAGCTTTGACGGCTACAACGATATCAAGGAAGGCGACATCATCGAATGCTTCATCATGGAGCAGATCGAGCGCTAACCGCCTCCACGCCCCAAAAAAGGAGAACCAAATTGAGCTATCAGCGTATTGACCGCATCAGCGAGCAGGTACGCCGCGAGGTGGATCAAATCATCCGCGAGCGCGTCAGCGACCCCCGCGTAAAGGGCACCTTCAGCGTGACCCGCGCGGAGGTCACCCGCGACCTGCGCTATGCCAAGGTTTATGTCAGCATTCTGGAGGAGGAAAACCGTGCGCCCATGATGGCCGCGCTCAAAAAGGCAGCGGGCTTTGTGCGCCATGAGCTGCGCGAAAGCATGATCATCCGCTACGCGCCGGAAATTCTCTTTGAGCTGGACAACAACATCGAATACGGCATCCACATTGCATCTGTGCTCAAACAGGTGCGTACGGAGGACGAAGAAAACCATGAAAATGACAACGATCAGCTCTGACCGTTATCAGCAGGACGAAATGCTGTCCGCCATTCTGTCGGCGGGCAGCGTCTTGCTGTTTGGCCATGTCAATCCCGACGGCGATACTTTGGGAAGCATCCTGGCCCTGAAGCTGCGGCTTGAGCGCATGGGCAAGCGCGCGCAGGCCATGGTGGATGGAACGGTGCCGGGATATCTGTCGTTTCTGCCCGGCGCGGACGGGCTGCTCAGCGCCCGGAACGAGCCGGATGCGTTTGATCTGGCGCTGGCGGTGGATGTGGCCAGCCCGGATATGCTTGGCCGGTGCGAGGCGCTGTTTTCCGCTGCCCAAAAGACGGCGGTGATCGACCATCACGTAACCAACACGGGCTATGCGCAGATCAACCTGATTGACGGAGGCGCGCCCGCGTCCGCCATTCCCGTGTACCGGCTGCTTGGACAGATGGAGCTGCCCATTTCACAGGACGAAGCGATCTGCCTGTATACCGCTCTGTCTACCGATACGGGCAATTTTGTATACAACAGCACCAATGCCGAAAGCTTTGCCATGATGAGCGGCCTGATGGAGGCCGGACTTCCGCTGGCCCAATACAGCCGGCTGCTGTTTCGGCAAAAGGAGCTGCCCCATGTGCGCCTGCTCGCCCAGGCGCTGCCCAGCCTGCGTGTAACGGGCGGCGGCAGGATTGCCGGGCTGTGCCTTTCCATGGAGCAGATGCGCCTTGCGGGAGCCAACGGCGGCCACGCCGAGGGTGTGGTGAACTATGCCATTGATCTGGAGGGCGTTGGCATGGCCTATTTTGCCCGCGAGATCGAGCCCGGCAGGGTCAAGGTGAGCCTGCGTGCGCTGGAGCCGTACGCGGTGGATGTGATTGCCGCACGGCATGGCGGCGGCGGGCACCGGCTGGCGGCGGGTGTAACGCTCGCGCTGCCCCTGGACGAGTCCGTCCGTCTGATTGAACGCGATCTGGAGGCTGCTCTATGACCCAGCCCGTTCAGCCGCTTTGCGGCTTTCTCAACGTGCTCAAACCGCCGGGAATGTCCTCCGCCCATGTGGTCAGCGTGGTTCGCCGCCTGCTGGGCGGGGCGAAGGTAGGCCATGCCGGAACGCTGGATCCCGAGGCCAGCGGCGTGCTGCCGCTGATGGTTGGCAAGGCCGCACGCCTGTTTGATTACATGCAGGACAAGGAAAAGGCCTATGTAACCGAGGTAGCCTTTGGCGTAGCCACGGATACGCAGGATGCGCAGGGCGTACCGGTGGCAACCGGCGAAAATTACCCCGACGAAACGGCCCTTCTCTCCGCCCTGCCTGCCTTTACCGGCACCATGATGCAAACGCCGCCCATGTACAGCGCCCTCAAACAGGATGGCAAGCGCCTGTACCAGCTGGCGCGGGACGGCAAGGAAGCCGATGTTCCGGCGCGCCAGGTTACGGTGTACGAACTTGCTCTTCGGGGCCTTACGGTTCATCACGGCGCGCTGCTGTCTGTGCGCTGCTCCAAAGGGTTTTATGTGCGCACGCTGTGCCACGATCTGGGTGCGTTTCTGGGCTGTCCCGCCCATATGCGCTTTTTGCTGCGCACGCAGAGCGGACCGTTCACGCTCGAAACCGCGCACACGCTGGAAGCCCTCCGGGAGGCCGCGGACAGAGGCACCCTGCCGGACCTGCTGCTGCCGCCCGAGGCGGCGCTTGCCCATCTGCCCATGACAAACGTGCCGCAGGGACTGGAAAAGGCTGTGCGCAACGGCGGAAGGCTGCCCTGGAAATGCTTTGCCGCGCTGCACGACACCCCTGCCGCGGAAGGTACCCCCTTTGGCTTGTGGATGGACGGCGCGCTCTGCGCCATCGCCCAGCGTCAGCAGGCGCTTGTCAAAGTCCGTACATGGCTTGCAGACTGATCGATTGGAGGAAAAACAATGCAGATCGTTCTGGATGAAACAACCTCTACCAATCGCAGCGTACTGGCGTTGGGAATGTTTGACGGCGTGCATTTTGGACATCGCATGCTGCTTCATCAAGCCGGTCAGATCGCACGGGCGAAGAAGGTACCGCTGGTGGTGTGTACTTTTCAGCAGCACCCGCTGCAGGTGATCGCCCCCGAAAAATGCCCGCCCATGCTGAGCACCTTTGAGGAGCGCAACCGCCTGATGGATGAGCTGGGCGTTGATATGCTGTGCGCCATCCCCTTTACCCGCGAGGTGATGGAGATGCCGCCCGAGGAATATGTAATGCGGCTGGTACATCGCTTTCACCCGGTAGCGGTGGTGTGCGGCTACAACCATACCTTTGGCCGCAAGGGCCAGGGCAATCCCGCACTGCTCAGGGAGCTTGGCGAGACGCTGGGCTTTCAAACCGTCATTGTGCCCAAGGTAACGGTGGGAGGGCATGAGGTCAGCTCCACCGTCATCCGCAGGCTGCTTGCGCAGGGCGATCCAGAACAGGCCCTGCTGCTGTTGAACCGTCCCTACGAGCTGCGCGCACAGCTGACGGCGCGCCGGGGAAACACCTGCCGGATCCAGCTGATCAGTGATGGCAAGCAAACGCTGGCGCCTTCCGCCTACCGCGTCTTTTTGTGTGATCTGGAGCATGCCTATCCAGCGCTTCTGCACACCGGCGCGGATGGCTCTGCCCGCTGCTTTCTGCCGCGGAATGCCCCGCTTGAAAACGAGCTGTGCCTGCAGTTCTGGACCTCTGCCTGGCAGTAAGCCGCACAGGCGCACTGTCAAACCACCTCGAAAAGGTTTTTTCTTTCGGGGTGGTTTTTTGCAGGAAAACCGTTTACAAACAAGGGTTTCCGTGTTAGAATAAAGACTGTGCGCATGCGCATAGTGAACCGTGCCCGCAGCTTGCTGAAAGCCAACGGCTGGCTATGAGCACGGCGATTACCAAGGAGCGGCCCGGCCGCTACCCAAACAAGGAGGCAACCCCAAATGGAAAAGTCCCAGATCATTGCTACTTATGCCCGTCACGAGGGTGACACCGGTTCTCCCGAAGTGCAGATCGCTCTGCTGACCGAACGCATCAACCACCTCAACGAGCACCTCAAGCTCAACAAGAAGGATCACCACAGCCGTCGTGGCCTGCTGCTGATGGTTGGTAAGCGTCGCGGCCTTCTGGACTACCTCAAGAAAACCGATATCGAGAGCTATCGTAACCTGATTGCTCAGCTGGGTCTGCGCAAGTAAGGTTAGCAAAGCAGCCGCGCCGTGGCGAGGCAATCCGCCGCACGCGGCTGTTTTTGCAGTTTCCCCCGTGGCCGGCTAAAGAGCCGCGCAAGTGCTGCCGGAGGGCAGCTGTTGTGCGCCATGGCACGAGGCTGTGGCGTTTGAAGAGTGTGGAGGAGTTAAAACAATGGATTACAGAGTATTCTCAACCGAACTGGCGGGGCATCCGCTTTCCATCGAGTTTGGCAAGTACGCACAGCAGGCCAATGGCTCGGCCTTTGTGCGCTACGGCGACACCGTGGTGATGGTCAATGTTACCATGAGCGAAAAGGCTCGTGAAGGCGTTGATTTCTTTCCGCTGAGCGTTGATTTTGAAGAAAAGCAGTATTCCGTGGGCAAGATCCCCGGCGGATTTATCAAGCGTGAGGGCCGTCCCACCGAGAAGGCCACCCTCACCTGCCGCCTGATCGACCGCCCCCTGC
>JAEDGL010000122.1 GCA_016297535.1 Clostridia bacterium
GGTGCATCCCCGTCGGAAAAGATCGCCTCTGGCGAGCTTTTTCGACGCTCTGAGGGCCTGTCGCAGCATGCAAAGCTGCGGCAGGCCCTGCCATTTCAGGAACGTTGCCGGTTTTCCGGCGTTTTTGCTGCTTATTGATGGTCTTCCTTTTCCATGATCTCCATAAATTCCACGCCGGTGATGGTTTCCTTCTCCAGCAGGTGTCCTGCCAGCCTGTCCATCAGATCGCGGTCGTTGGTCAGAATTTCGATCGCCTTGTCGTGGGCCTGGGCGATCATCTTTTGCACCTCGGCATCCACCCGGGCACTGGTGTCCTGGCTGCACATCAGCGAGGTGTCGGCGCTCAGGTAGGGGTTGTTGACCGTTTCCAGCGCAACCATGCCAAACTGATCGCTCATGCCGTAGCGGGTGATCATGGTGCGGGCAACATTGGTGGCCTTTTCGATGTCGTTGCTTGCGCCGCTGGTAATGGTGTGGAACACCACTTCCTCAGCCGCACGTCCGCCGGTGAGGATGACAAGCTGGTTGAGCATGTCGGCGCGGCTCATGAGCACGCGTTCCTCCTCCTCCACCTGCATGGTGTAGCCCAGCGCGCCGGAGGTGCGCGGGATGATGGTAATCTTGTGCACCGGCGCCGCATCCTTCAGCCTTGCGGCTACCAGCGCATGACCGATTTCGTGGTAAGCGATGATCTTCTTTTCCCGCTCGTTGATCACAGCGCCCTTGCGCTGGTAACCGGCGATAACGGTTTCCACGCTCTCTTCCAGATCGGTCTGGGTAACGGTATCGCGGCCCATGCGCACGGCGCGAAGGGCGGCCTCGTTGATGATGTTGGCCAGCTCTGCGCCGCTGGCGCCGCTGGTGGCGCGGCCGATGGTGTCAAAGTCCACCTGCGCATCCATCTTGACATTTTTGGCATGAACCTTCAGAATAGCTACACGTCCCTGCAGATCGGGCAGCTCCACGGGAATGCGGCGGTCAAAGCGGCCGGGACGCAGAAGCGCCTTGTCCAGGCTTTCCGGACGGTTGGTGGCCGCCAGAATGACCACGCCCTTGGCGCCGTCAAAGCCATCCATCTCGGTCAGCAACTGGTTCAGAGTCTGCTCGCGTTCATCGTTGCCACCCATGCCCTGCGCGCCGTCGCGCTTTTTGCCGATGGTATCGATCTCATCAATAAACACAATACAGGGCGCTTTTTCCGCCGCCTGCTTGAACAGGTCGCGCACCTTGGCCGCGCCCATGCCCACAAACATTTCCACAAACTCGGAGCCGGAAATGGAAAAGAAGGGCACCTTGGCCTCGCCCGCAACGGCCTTGGCCAGCAGCGTTTTGCCCGTGCCGGGAGGGCCTACGAGCAGCGCGCCCTTGGGTAGCGAAGCGCCGATGGCCTTGTATTTGTCGGGGTTATGCAAAAAGTCCACAATCTCCCTCAGCGCTTCCTTGGCCTCGTCCTGACCGGCGACGTCGGCAAAGGTTTTGCCGGTCTGGCTTTCCACATATACCTTTGCATTGCTCTTGCCAAACTGCATGGCGTTGCCGCCCATGCGCTTGGCCAGCATCCGGCTCATCAGCTGGCCGATAATCACAAAGAAGACAATGGGCAGCACCCATCCGGTAATAAAGCTGAGCAGCGGCGAATCCTGCGTGGGAATGGCCGCGGTAAACTGCGCGCCGGATTCATTCAGCCTGTCCACCAGCTTTTCATCCGGCCACAGACCGGTTTTGTAGATGGACACATCTCCCTCGGCATTCTGGGCGGTGAACACAATCTGGTCCGTGTCCATGGCCACTTCCTGCACGCGCTTTTCCTCGATCATGGTCAGGAATTCGCTGTAGGATACCTCCCGCACCCGGGGCGACATCAGCGATGGAAATACCAGTGCGTTGAGTAGCATCAGCACAAGCATCGCAATAACATAGTAAAACGCCAATGGCTTCCTTGTATTCTTGGGATCCGTTTTCATACTCCTTTTCCTCCAAACGCTTCGCTCATAAGGCTTTCCCCAAACCTTACAAAACAAACATTCGCAGCCAAAAACCTTTTTCCTCCCAAAATGAAATTACTTTACGGGTTGTTCATATCTTGTCCAAATTTGTCAAAGAACGGACAAAAAAGATCCCTGCAACCTTTGCCCCACCCCATGCATCTATATGGTGTAAAACGTTTTACACTACCACACAGGAGGCACCCTTATGACACAAGCAGAATTTGCCGGCCGTGTTGTGGCCATGCAGGACACGCTGTACCGGGTATCCTGCACCATTCTGCCCCAGCTGTGCGACCGGGAGGACGCCGTACAGAGCGCCATTGAAAAGGCGCTTCGCAAGCGCAGGCTGCTGCGCAACGACGCATCGCTGGAAGCATGGCTGACACGTATTCTGATCAACGAATGCTATACCCTGCTGCGCCGCAGAAAGCGTGAAACGCTTTTTGACACCCTTCCGCCTCAGCGGGAAACGGCGGCCGACGCCCGCCCCGATGTGTACCAGCTGTTTACCTCTTTAGAGGAAACCTACCGGCTGCCCATGGTTTTGTACTATGTGGAGGGATACTCGGTGGAGGAATGCGCGCGCATGCTGCACCTGGGCAAAAACACGCTCAAGTCGCGCCTGCACCGCGGACGGCAGCAGCTTCGCAACAGCATCGACCTGGAGGAGGTACGCTCATGACTCAAAACGATTTACAGCGCATGTACGGAAGCACCCCTGTCAGCTTTCAGCAGCGCGTTGCGCAAACCCTTGCCCGGCCCTCGGCCTCCCGCGCTCCCCGTGCCGCGCTGCGCGTTGCGCTGATTACGGCGCTTCTGGCCGTTCTTACGCTTGGCGTGTGCGCGGCGGTCTTTGGCTCGCAGGTGGCGGATATCTTTGGCTGGTTCTACGGCGACCGGATGAAGCAGGAGCTGCTCAATGGAAACATTGCCCAGCAGGAGCAAAGCGTGCAAATCGGCGATGTGATTTACACGCTGCAGGAGGTTGTGTACATCGATGACGGTCTCTATGGCGTTGGCCGCATCATCCCGGCCAGCGACAGCGTGGTGCTGCTGGCGGAGGATTACCAGCTGACGGACGCGGCGGGCTACGGCCTGTACTACGGCCCGGAAAGCCGCGCCCCCTCCGGCGCACCCACCTACGCCGAGCTGGCCAGGCAGAAAAAAGCCAAAGTCCTGCATGTATCCACCGTTGCAGAGGCGGTTGGCGTGGATGGCGGCACGGTGCTGCCGCTGGCCTGTGTTGGCTACTCGCTGATTCCTCAACTGGATGGCAGCGTTCAGTTCACCTTTGAAATTCCCACGGGCGTAGCCGTGGAGCAGGGCAGCGAGTACACCATCCGCCTCTGGTCCGCCAACTGGGAGGTTGCAGAGGATGGCACCTGGCTTTGCGAAGAGCCCAACGATACCTACCAGGGCCAAAGCTGGGACGCCGTGGTTTTTCCCAAACCGGCAAAGGAGAGAAAGTAAGATGAAAAAATGGATCGCACTGCTACTGATTTTGTTTGGATTGCTGCCCACGGGCGCGTTGGCGCAGGAAGCGCTGCCCATCTACCAGGCTACCGTGCGCACCCAGCAGGAGGCTTCGTTCTTTGACAGTGTGGACCCGGCCTGGTTCCACCAAAGCGGGGAGATCAGCTACCGGAACGGCAGCAAAAAAGGCCGGTATGATCTGTTCACCTTCGGCGATCAGGCGAAGCTGACCGTCGATCAGGATGCTGTTTTCTATGAGGAATACGATGGACAGTACCGCATGATCTATGGCGAGGATCCTCAGCATCCCAGCGAGCTCTTTCCCCGCCCCTCCTTTGCGGTGGAAACCGGCTATCTGGCAGCCAACGCGTTGTTTGACGCCCGCCTGAGCGGCGGCGAACCGCCTGTGCTGGAGCAGGAGGAACTTAGTGGCATCACCCTTGCACAGGCCGACGCAGCCGTGAGCGCTTTGCTTGACAAGCTGGAGCTTTCCGGCTACGAGCTGAGCACCGCGGTGGACATGAGCGTGGAGCGTATCCGCGAATGGGGCGTTCGCCAGGTGGCGGAGCAACAGGCGGGTTATAACATCTACGACCGCTACTACGATTTTTCGCAGGCCACGGAAGCGGACGAGGGCTACTATCTGGTTTACAGGCCCGTGCGAAACGGCCTGACCATTGCCAGGCCAGAAGGCGAAGAAGGCGTTCGCGCCTTTGTAACCGCAAAGGGCGTCGTCAGCTTTCAGCTTCGAAACAGCTATGTGCCGGGTGAGGAATGCGGTGTTTGTGAAAAGCCGCTTACGGAGGATGAAATCCGCACCTTCTTTGAAAAGGATCATACGCGCCGCATCAGCGACGGCTTTCTGGATCCCGTCTTTGAAAACGCCACGCTGATGTACTGCCCCATGCGGGCGCCCAACCCCAGGGACGGCATGATCCTTGCGCCCGCCTGGTACATCGAATACACCTTTACGGATGGCTCCCGCTGCGACGGCTGGGCCTGGTACTCCGCCGTGGATGGGAAGCTGATCATGGACTGCATTTCCTGACAGAGAAAGCAGCGGCCAGTCCCAAACGGGCCGGCCACCGCTTGTCAAAAAAGCTCGCCGCTGGCGAGCTTTTTTGACGGACTGAAAGCCGCTTCGTATTACTGCAAAGCGGCTTTGCTGTATGAAAAGTGAATTTGACTTGCGTTACAGAAGCGGCTTGATGGCGGCAACCGCGGCCCGGCCGTCCTTTTCCAGATCGGTAAAGCTGGCTTCCACGCTGATATCGCCCGGATAGTTCATTTCCTTCAGCACACCGATCACCACGGAGTAATCATCCCCATCATCGGGCGCGGGGAAGATGCGGCCGCTCCTGTCCGGCAGACCGTGGCTGATGTGCATGTGGCTCAGCTTTTCACCGGCGCGGGTCAGGTGATCCCACGGCTCGCTGCCGCATTCCATATGGAAGGTATCTCCCAGCACGGTGATGCAGGGATGGTTGACGATGCCGCTAAGCGCCGTAGCCTCCGATACGTAGTTGAGCATATTGCACTCGGAGCTGCGCAGAGGCTCCAGCGCCACCTTCATCTGATATTTCTGCGCGTATTCGGCCACAATTTCCAGAAAATCACACAGCTGGCGCCAGGCGCGGGCGTAGCTCCAGCCCTCTGGCACGCTGCGGGCCCCGCCGCTGCCAAACACCACCAGCTCAATGCCCATGGCATGGCCGCGGGAAAAGGCACGATCCAGATACTCGCGCTGTACCCTCTCGCAGGTATCGGGGCCTACAGGCTTTACATCGCCCGGCAGAAACAGATTGGCCCTGGTTACCGGAATGGGAAAGGAATCCTTTTTCGCCAGTAGCTGCTGATATTCCTCCTCGGGCATATCGGCCAGCTTGCTGAACGCGCACTCGATGAAATCAAAGCCCATCCGGGCCGCCAGATCCAGATTTTCAAAGTTTGTGCACAAACCCAGTTTCATTGATCAGGTCCTCCTTTAGAACGTATCAATCGTATTTCCATTATACCTCCATTTTGTTCCAGTGGAAAGAGCCTGAGCGCATTTCTCTTTTTTTCTTTGCGCACCCTGAGGTTGCGCGATTGGCTCAAATAGATCCGCCAGGATGGTGGAATTGCTTTTTGTGCCATGCTATACTCTGTCTATCAAACCGAAAGGGGTGGATGATCATGAGTCTTGGGCAGAATCTTCAATTTCTTCGCAAAATGCGCCGCATGACGCAGGAGGAGCTATCCGAAAAGCTGGCTGTCAGCCGCCAGACGGTAAGCAAGTGGGAGCTGGATGCCGTTTATCCCGAAATGGAAAAGGTGATTGAACTGTGTGAACTGTTCAACTGCTCCATGGATCAGCTGATCCGGGAGAACATGAATGTGGTGGATGATCTGTATTCCAACATCCGCTGCGAATGGGTGGAGCCCTTTCAGTACCTGCGCCACATCGTTATCAGCACCGACCCGGAAACGGATGCCATCGAGCACATGAAGCGCACGGCCGCGGAGCTGGGGATTGATCAGCCGAAGCTCATCGGCTGGGATTTTCCGATGTTGTCCCAGGAGCAGATCAACGTATACAACATGCACGGTTACGCCTGCGCGCTGATTTTGCCCGAAGGCGTAACGCCGCCCGAGGGCATGGAGGTGCTGGCGCAGCAACGGCAGCAGTACGCCGCCATCACCATTCGCGATCCCTTTTCCGCGCCCTTTACCACCATTCCCAATGCCTACAAGGTGCTGCTTACCTACATGAAGGCCAACGGCCTGCGGGGCCGGTTGCAGAAGGATGCCATCGAGTGCTTTGAAAAGCAATACACCGCCGGCGGCGTAACCTGGATGGACGTCTTTATCGCCATGGAGTAAGGTTTGCGCAAACAAAAAGAGCCTTGATTGGAAGGCTCTTTTTGTTGTTGGTTTTTTATTTGCTCAGACGAATGACATTCCAGCTCAGGCTGGGCAGAACAATGTTCAGCCTGCCGCCATCCAGCACGCCGCCCTTGCCCTGCGTGGGGGCCACATTGTCGGGGTCGGTCTCGGTGTTGACGGCCTTGACATCGTCGTGATGCAGCACGATATGCTCTTCAATCTTCAGATCGCCAAAGGCGCGCAGATCGCATTCCAGCTCGATGGGCTCGTTCAGATCGCGGTTGACGGCGAAAATGGTTACGCTGCCGTCCTCCGCCATGGTTGCGGTCGCATCCACCAGCGGTACCTTTTCATAATCGGCGCAGTCGTAAGTGGGGCTGCTGATGAGGGGACGCAGCGCGGTGCCGCGGCCATACCTGGACGCATGCATCAGCGGCCAGTAAATGGTCTGCGCCCACACGCCGCCGCCGTTGCGGGTCATGATGGGAGCGATTACGTTTACCAGCTGCGCCATGCAGGCCACCTTCACGCGGTCGGCATTTTTGAGGAAGGTAATCAGCATGGCGCCTACGAGCAGCGCATCCTCAAAGTTGTAGACATCCTCCAGAAGCGGCAGCGCGCGGTTCCACTTGCCCTGCTTCCAGACCTCCTTATCCTGCTCGTTGGAATGGTACCACACGTTCCACTCATCGAAGGAAAGGTTGATCTTTTTCTTGCTGTGCCTGGTGCCGCCAACGGCATCGCAGATGGAAACAACGCTCTTGATGAAATCATCCAGATCCATGTTGCGAGCCAGAAAATCCGGCGTGTTGTTGCTGGGGTTGCC
>JAEDGL010000123.1 GCA_016297535.1 Clostridia bacterium
GCCGAAAACATTTCCGCCAGTTTCTGTCGGAAAAGATCGCGAAGCGAGCTTTTTTTGACGCTCTGACAAACTCCCTGTAAGGTTTTTCGGCAGTTTGATTTTTTATCCTCTGGCGCCCAAAAACTGTCTGGTTCTGGGGTTTTCGCTGTGAAAAAGCTGCTCGGGCGGGCCTTCCTCCACAATCACGCCGCCTTCCATAAACACCACGCGGTCGGCCACCTCGCGGGCAAAGGCCATTTCGTGGGTTACCACCATCATGGTCATGTTTTCGGCGGCCAGGTTGCGCATCACCTGGAGCACCTCGCCGGTCAGTTCGGGATCCAGCGCGGAGGTGGGCTCGTCAAAGCACAGAATTTCGGGATCCATGCACAGCGCCCGGGCGATGGCCACGCGCTGCTGCTGGCCGCCGGACAGCTGCCATGGATACTGCTGCGCCTTGCCGTCCAGGCCTACCTTGGCCAGCAGCTCCCTGGCCTTTTCCACCGCCTGCGCCCGGGGCATTTTTTTTACATGCATGGGCGCGTCAATCAGGTTCTGCAGCACGCTCATGTGCGGAAACAGGTTAAACTGCTGAAACACCATGCCCATGCGCAGGGTGATTTTGCGGCGGGTGGCCTCGTCCGAATAGGTGCAAACGCCGTTTTCGGTGCGACAGATGGCCTCGTCCTCCAGCAGGATGGTGCCGGAATCCACCCTTTCCAGCTGGTTGACGCAGCGCAGAAAGGTGCTCTTGCCGGAGCCGCTGGGGCCCACCAGCGCCACCACCTCGCCCTGCCGGATGGTGATGGAGATGCCCTTGAGCACGCCCAGGCCGTCAAAACCCTTGCGGATATCCATTGCGGTAAGCATTGGGGAAATCTCCTTTCATCAGCGGTAGTAGTCCATTTTGCGTTCGGCCAGCTTGCACAGCTGCTCGGCCACGCCGTTCAGAATCAGGTACATGAGGATGGCCACCAGGTACGGCTCGATGGACGAGGATGAGGACACCTGCTTTTTGGCAACGGTCATCAAATCCACCACGGCCACGGTGGAGGCCAGCGCGGTATCCTTGATCAGGGTAATGACCTCGTTGCACACGGGCAGCAGCACGCGCTTGGCCACCTGGGGCAGCACAATGCGAAAAAAGGTCTGCCCTCTGGTATAGCCCAGCACCTGCGCGGCCTCGTGCTGTCCCTGGGGGATGGATTGGATGCCGGAGCGGAAGATCTCGGCAAAATAGGCGGCATAGTTGATGACAAAGGCAAAAATCACCGCCCAGAAGCGATCCACCCGGAAGGGCAGCACCATGGGCAGCAGAAAATAGATGAACATAATCTGCAGCATCAGCGGCGTGGAGCGCATGAGGTAGATATACAGCGAAATGGGCGCGCGCACCACGCGCCTTTTGCTCATGCGGCCCAGCGCCACCAGCATGCCCAGCGGCACGCTGAATGCCAGCGTCAGAAAAAAGATGCTCAGCGTGGTGCCCATGCCGTTCAGCATAAGGGTTACGAGCTTCCACAGCCTTTGGGGATCGTTGAAAAATTTGATGGTCATGTGCGTGGCTCCTTTGGCGGGGGCATAGGACTAAGCGCTGCAATGCATCCGAACCCACCGCACCATTCGCTGGATTCGGAACAAAAGTCGGAGGGCCGCAGCCCTCCGGCTTTGATTCTTTTACGTTCTGATTACTGGGCAGGTACCACCGTGATGTCGTCGGTAAACCACTTCTTGCAGATTTCGGCCAGGGATCCGTCGTTCTTCATTTCAATCAGCAGCTCCTGCACCTTGTCGCGCAGCGCCACATCCTCCTTGCGAAAGCCTATGCCGTAGTTGTCATCCGCCAGGGCGGGGCCGGCGATCAGGTCGGTCGCGCCCATGCCGCTCACCTTGTATTCGCCCACCACCAGATCCACCAGCACGGCGTCGCAGCCGCCGGTTTGCAGATCCATCAGCGCGGTCAGGTATTCGTCATAGCCAAGCACCTGGGCAAAGGTTTCGGCCAGGGTGGCAAACTCGCCGTTCAGCAGTTCCTCGGCATAGGAGCCGTTCTGCACGGCCACGGTCTTGCCGGCCAGATCCTCCACCGCGGCAATGCCGCTTTCGGCCTTTACGTAGAAGATCATCTGGTTGTTCAGGTAGGGGAAGGTCATGGCCATGGAGGCCTCGCGCTCGGGGGTGATGGACATGCCGTTCCAGATGCAGTCGATGTTTTTGGCGTTCAGCTCCAGCTCCTTGGCGTCCCACGAGATGGGCTGGGCCACAAATTCCACGCCCAGCTTTTGGGCAACGGCCTTGGCCACATCAATATCAAAGCCTACGATCTCGTTGTTTTCATCGCGAAAGCCCATGGGGGGAAAGCTGTCGTCCAGGCCGAGGATAAAGGTGCCTTTTTCCTGGATGTAGGAAAGGGAAGTATCTTCAGCGTGAGCGAAACCGCACACAAGCATCATCAGGATCAGGGCAACAGTGAACAGTTTCTTCATCGGTTTTTCCTCCTTTTGTTTTTGTTAGCGCTTTATCGCGCTAACATGGTGGTATGATAACACGGCGTTCCTCCCCTGTCAATAGGTTTGGGAAAAAAGTTTGCAAAAAAGTTTTGGACGCGCAAGGGTATGGTATAATGGTTTCAGATATGCGCCACGCGCAGCGATCACTTTCCCCCTTCAAGGAGGCCAGCCATGTCCTTTGCCCATCTGCACACCCACACCGAATATAGCCTGCTGGACGGCGCCAACCGCATCAAACCCCTGGCCAAACGCCTTGCGGAGCTGGGCTTTACGCATGCCGCCATCACCGATCACGGGGTGATGTACGGCGTTGTCGAGTTTTATCAGGCCTGCAAGGCCGAGGGCATCGAGCCCATCATCGGGTGCGAGGTGTACATCTGCCCCAACCGCTTTGAAAAACACGGCGCGGCCCGGGAGTACAGCCATCTGGTGCTGCTGTGCGAAAACATGGAGGGCTACCGCAACCTGATAAAGCTGGTCAGCCTTGGCTTTACGGAGGGGTTTTATTACCGCCCGCGCATCGACTATGCGCTTTTGCGCGAGCACGCGAAGGGGCTGATCTGCCTGTCCGGCTGCCTGAGCGGCGATCTGCCCAAAATGCTGTTGCAGGGCCGCATGCAGGATGCGCGCGACTATGTAGGCCAGATGCAGTCCATCTTTGGTCGCGACCGTTTTTTTATCGAGATCATGGATCACGGCCTGGCGGAGGAAAAAATGGTGCTGCCCCGGCTTAGGCAGCTCAGCCTTGAAACGGGCGCGCCCCTGGCCGCCACCAACGACTGCCACTACCTTTACCGCGAGGATGCGCAGGCGCAGGAGGTGCTCATGTGCATCCAGACGGGCAAAACCCTGCAGGATGAAACCCGCATGCGCATGGAAACGCAGGAGCTGTACGTGAAAAGCGAAAACGAAATGCGCATTCTCTTTCAGGATTGCCCGCAGGCGCTGGACAACACCCAGCGCATTGCGCAGATGTGCCATGTGGAGTTTGATTTTACCCACCTGCACCTGCCCCACTACCCCATTGAAACCGGCGAAACCGCGCCGCAGATGCTCACCCGCCTTTGCATGCAGGGGCTGCAGCGCCGCTATCCCGATCAGGCGCAGGATCCCGCCAGCGAGCCGCGCACCCGGCTGCAGTACGAGCTGGAGATGATTGAGCGCATGGGCTATGTGGATTATTTTCTCATCGTGTGGGATTTTATCCGCTACGCCAAATCCAACGGCATCATGGTGGGCCCCGGCCGCGGAAGCGGCGCGGGCAGCATTGTGGCCTACACGCTGGATATCACCATGCTGGATCCGCTGAAGTACAACCTGCTGTTTGAGCGCTTTCTCAACCCGGAGCGCATGTCCATGCCCGATCTGGATATCGACTTCTGCTACGAGCGCCGCCAGGAGGTGATCGACTATGTCGCCCGCAAGTACGGCCACGACCACGTCAGCCAGATCATCACCTTTGGCACCATGAAGGCAAAGGCCGTGGTGCGCGATGTGGGCCGCGTGATGGGCCTGCCCTACGCGCAGGTGGATCAGGTGGCCAAGGCCATCCCGTTTGCGCTGGATATGACGCTGGAAAAGGCCTTCCGCACCAGCTCCCAGCTGCACGACCTGGTGGTGAGCAACCCGCAAAACCAGCGCCTGTACGATATGAGCCGGGCGCTGGAGGGCATGCCGCGCCACGCAAGCACCCACGCCGCGGGCGTGCTGATCACCGCCAGGCCCGCCATGGAATACGTGCCCCTGCAAACCAACGACGACGTCATCACCACGCAGTACCCCATGGGCACGCTGGAGCGTCTGGGGCTTTTGAAGATGGATTTTCTGGGCCTTCGAACCCTGACGGTCATCCGCGATACGCTGGATGAGCTGCGCAAAAGCGGCCTGTCGCTGTCGCCCGAGGACATTCCCATGGATGATCCCGGCGTGTACCGCATGATTTCCGCCGGCGATACCGACGGCGTGTTCCAGCTGGAAAGCGGCGGCATGCGCCAGTTTCTGCAAAGCATGAAGCCCGCCTGCTTCGAGGATATCATCGCCGCCATTTCGCTCTACCGCCCCGGGCCCATGGAATCCATTCCCCGCTACATCCGGGGCAAGGAGGATCCCTCCACGGTTCGCTACATCACCCCGGAGCTCAAGCCCATTCTGGATGTTACCTACGGCTGCATGGTGTACCAGGAGCAGGTTATGCAGATTGTGCGCGACCTGGCCGGGTACTCCCTGGGCCGCAGCGATCTCATGCGCCGCGCCATGGCCAAGAAAAAGCACGACGTCATGGCGCAGGAGCGCGAGTATTTCATTCACGGCATGGTGGATGAAAAGGGCAACGTGGTTATCGACGGCTGCCTGCGCCGCGGCATCAGCGAGGAGGCCGCCGCCCGCATCTACGATGAAATGAGCGCCTTTGCCTCCTACGCCTTCAACAAAAGCCACGCCGCGGCCTACGCCATGGTGGCTGTGCAGACGGCCTGGCTCAAGCTGCATCACCCCGTGCCCTTTATGGCCGCGCTCATGAACAGCATGCTGGACAACACACCCAAAATTGCCGCCTACATCCAGTACTGCCGCCAGAGCGGCATCCCCATTCTGCCGCCGGATGTAAACAAGAGCGTGTGGGCCTTTAGCGTGGATACGGATGAAAACGGCCGGACCGGCATCCGCTTTGGCCTGGGCGGCATCAAAAACGTGGGGCGCGGCGCGGTGCGGATGATCGAAAAAGAACGCGCCAACGGCGCGTTTGAAAACATCTTTGATTTTGCGCAGCGCTGCGCGGGAGAGGCCATGAACAAGCGCGCCGTGGAAAGCCTGATCCGGGCCGGGGCGTTTGATTCCATGCCTCACCACCGCAACCAGCTGATTGAAATTTTTGAAACCGTCATGGACGACGCGGCCAGCAAGCGCCGCTCCAACGTGGCCGGGCAGATGAGCCTGTTTGACATCGGCATCACGCCCCCGTCGGATACCTTCAACCTTTACAACGTGCCCGAGGTGCCGCCCTTTGAGCTGAAGCAGCGCCTGAGCATGGAGCGCGAAATGACCGGCGTATACATCAGCGGCCATCCCCTGGACGAGGTGGCCGACCTGCTGCGCACCGGCTTTACCACCGTGGCGGATGTGCAGGAGATGGCTTCGCAGGAGGAAGGCCTGGCCTACGACGGCATTCAGGTAAGCATGGCGGGCATTCTGACCTCCGCACGCGGCAAAATGACCCGCAAGGGCCAGATGATGGGGGTTTTTGAGCTGGAGGATCTGACCGGGCAGATAGAGGGGCTTGTGTTTCCCAAGCTGTACGACCGCTTTTCCTTCCTGCTGGAAACCGATGCGATGGTGATTGTGGAGGGGCGGCTTACCTTCCGCGAGGAGGAGGATCCCAAGCTGATTGCGCAGGCCATCCGCCCGCTCAACCGCGAAAACGCCCTTACGCGCACCCGCTCACCCAAAGACGCCATGGCCGGGGCGCACGATCAGGCGCAGCAGAACCAGCGCGTGCGCGAGGAGCGCCAGAAGGCCGCCGGAGAGGCGGCGCAGCCGGCGCTGACCGACGCGCAGCTGGCCAAACAGAGCCCGAAGAAAATTTACCTGCTGCTGCCCTCCCGCGGAGGGATGGAGCCGGTCAAGCAGATTTCCTGCATGTATCCCGGCAAAATACCCGTGTACATGAAGCTGCAGGACGAGGGCATTGCCCTGCTGCTGAGCAGCGAGTACTGGTGCGACGGCTGCGGGGAGGTGCTGGGGCGCTTCCGCGAGCTGTTTGGCCAGGACGGGGTTGTGGTGCGGGAATAATTATATCATCAGCGAAAACAGATCCACCTGGCTGGTGGCGGGCAGGCCCTCCAGCGCGCCCTGGGCGCGCAGGGTTTCAATCACGCCGTCGCCCAGATGTGCCCGGCTCTTGAGATCCTCCACGCTGATGTAGGGGCGGCTTGCGTCGCGGGTGTCGATAATGCCCTGCGCGGCCGCCTCGGGGAAGCCGCTGATGGAGGTAAAGGGGCAGCGCAGGTCATCGCCCTCGATGAGAAAATTTTTGAGATCGGAGCGGTACAGATCCACAGGAAGCATGCGGATACCGCGCAGCTGCATTTCCAGCAGCATGCGGTAGGCGTTTTCTTCCTGTTTTTCGCGTACGCTCATTTTTTCCTCGCGGTTCTGAAATTCCACAATCAGGTCGCGCAGGGTTTCCTTGCTCAATAGCATCCGTCCCGCGTCAAACCCGTCGCCGCGGATGGTGAAATACGCCGCGTAATACGCCTGCGGACGGTACACCTTGTACCACGCCACGCGCAGGCCCATGGTTACATACGCCACCGCGTGGCCGCGCGGAAACATGTACTTGATCTTGTGACAGCTTTCAATGGCCCAGTCGGGTACATCGTGCTCGCGCATGGCCTCCTCCCACTCGGGCTTCAGGCCGCGGCCCTTGCGCACGGATTCCATAATGTCAAAGCTCATCTTCTCCTGCATGCCCTTGGAAATGAGAAAGTTCATGATATCGTCGCGCGTGCAGAAGCACTGCGCCAGCTTGGCCTTGCCGGAGTTGATGATATCCTGCGCGTTGCCCAGCCATACGTCCGTGCCGTGGGACAGGCCGGAAATGCGGATCAGCTCCTCCATGGTGGTGGGGCGGGTTTCCATCAGCATGCCGCG
>JAEDGL010000124.1 GCA_016297535.1 Clostridia bacterium
CGGCGAGCCGTAGGCGAGTAGGCAAATGGTGCATTCCCGTCGGAAAAGATCGCCGTAGGCGAGCTTTTTCGACGCCCTGACCACCCGGCCGGTTCCAAAACCGGCCGGGTGGTTTGGGTTTTACGAATTCAGCCCGTCCAGAAACGCCTTCAGCCGGGCAGCGTCGCCATCGGCAAAGCAGTAGCCCTGCATGCCGGCCGCCATCGCGCCGTCCACGTTTTTTTGCAGATCATCCACAAACAGGCATTCCTCCATGCGCAGATCAAACCTGTCGCACAGGCGCTGGTAGATGGCCTTGTCCGGCTTGACCAGCTTTTCCTCGGCGGATACCAGCATGCCGCTAAAACGATCCGCATGGGGAATTTTGTACGAAAAATCATGGAAACGGTAGCCGCAGTTGCTCAGCACATACAGGCGGTAGCCCTTTTCCAGCAGTCCTTCAATCACCTGCGTCATACCATGCTTGGGAAACAGGCTGTCCAGCCACCAGTCCGAAAGCACATCAGCCGCCAGCTTGCGCAGCTCCGGCGTTTCCAGACGGTCCTGCACATCCAGCAGGTATTCGTCCTCGTACAGAAGGCCGCTGTCAATCTTGGCTGCCCAGTCGGGATGGCCGAAAATGGCCCGGTTCACGATCTGGGCCTGTTCGGCATTTCCGGCGTGGCGCAGGCAGGCCTGATAGGGCTGATACTCCAGCAGCACCATGCCCATGTCGAATACAATATTGCGGATCATGAAGGCTTCCTCCTTAGTGGTTCATCAGCTCGTACATAAAGATGGCCGCGGCGACGGCCGCATTCAGCGATTCCGCCCCGCCGTGCATAGGCAGGCGAAACCGGTGGGTGCAGCTGTCCAGCGTCCGTCGGGTAATACCCTGCCCCTCGTTGCCGATGATCACGCATACCCTGCCGGGCAAAGCGCCGCGCTGGTAAAAGGGCTCGCCGTCCAGCGCCGCGCCGATGACCGCATAGCCGCTTTGACCAAGCGCCTGCGCGGCCTGTGCGGCGTCCGGCACCGTGCACAGGGGCACCCGGAAGATGCTGCCCATGGTGGCGCGCAGCGTTTTGGGGCCAAAGGGATCGGCACAGCCGGGAGTGAGCACGCAGCCGTCAAAGCCGGCGGCATCCAGCGTGCGCAGCACCGTGCCCACATTGCCGGGATCCTGCACGTTTTCCAGAAGAATCAGCCTGTCGCCCATTCCGGCAAGGCTGCGGGCCTGGGGCTGTTGGCACACGGCGGCAATGCCCTGCGGCGTTTTCACCTGCGAAATGGCGCCCAGCACGTGCTGCGGCACGGCATAAACCTCGCACCGGGCAAGGCTGAGCAGGGCATGATAATCTTCCGCGCGTTTTTCATCCACAAACACGGCCGTTACGCGCTCGGGGCAGCAGCGCAGGCCCTCCCCCACCATATGCTCGCCATCCAGCAGGAAAGCGCGCTGGCGCGACCGCTCTTTGGCGGTCTCCAGCGCGCGTGCCTCCTGCACGGCAGGATTTTTGATACTGGTAATGCTTTTCATTTACATACGCTCCGGCGCTTCCATACCGATGAGGTACAGACCGGTTTTGATGGTGTTTTTGACCGCCCGGGTCAGGCGCACGCGGGCCTCGCGCACGGGCGCTTCGTCCACGATGATACGGTTTTCATAGTAGAACTTGTTGTAGGCCTTGCACAGCTCGGTTACCGCGCGGGTGATGATGCTGGGCTCGTAGCGGTTGGCGGCCTCCCGCACGGTTTCGGGGAAGCGGCTGATCTGGCGCAGCAGCTCCTGGGCATAGTCATCGGAGAGGGCGCTGTAATCGGGCTGGGCGGCTTCCAGCTCCGCTGCCTTGCGCAGCGCGCTGCAGCAGCGGGCATGGGTGTACTGCACATAGGGGCCGGTTTCGCCTTCAAAGCTGAGCACGCGATCCCAGCAGAAATCGATATCCTTGATGCGGCCGTTTTGCAGATCGGCATAAACCACCGCGCCCACGCCCACCTGACGGGCCACCTCGTCCTTGTTCTCCAGATGGGGACTCTTTTCCTCGATGATGGCGCGCGCCTTTTCGATGGCCATGTTCAGCACATCCTCCAGGAACAGCACATGTCCCTTGCGGGTGGACAGGCTTTGCCCCTCGTAGCTGATCATGCCAAAGGCCACGTGCACCAGATCCTTGGCCCAGTCGTAGCCCATCTTTTCGATTACCTTGAACCACTGGCGGAAGTGCAGATCCTGCTGATAGGCCACCACGTAGAGGCATTTGTCAAAGTTGTAGGTTTCCTTGCGGTACAGGGCGGCAGCGATATCACGGGTGGCGTAGATGGTGGTGCCGTCCTTTTTGAGGATCAGGCAGGGCGGCATGCCGGTTTCCTCCTCGTTCAAATCCACCACGGAGGCGCCGTCGGAAATAGTGAGCAGTTTCTTTTCGCGCAGCTCGTTGATTACGCGGTCGGTCTTATCCGCATAGAAGGATTCGCCGTTGTAGCTGTCAAACGAAACGCCCAGCAGATCATAAACGGGTTTGGCGTCGCGCAGGGTCAGCTCCTTGAACCAGTTGAACAGCTCCAGCGCCTCGGCATCGCCATCCTCGATGGCCTTGAACCAGCGACGGCCCTCATCCTCCAGCGAAGGATCCTTTTCCGCCTCCTCGTGGAATTTAACGTACAGCCGGGTCAGCTCCGGAACGCCATTTTGTTCCACAGCGTCGCGGTTGCCCCAGGTTTTGTAGGCGTAGATCAGCTTGCCAAACTGCGTGCCCCAGTCGCCCAGATGGTTGATGCTTACCGTCCGGTAGCCCAAAAAGCGGTAGATGCGGGCGATGCTGTGCCCCAGCATGGTGGTGGACAGATGCCCGATGTGAAAACGCTTGGCAATGTTAATGGAGGAGTAATCCAGGCAGATGGTCTTGCCTGCACCCTCCTGCCCGGCGCCGTAGGTTTCTCCGGCGGCAAGCACGGTTTCCAGGGTTTTTCTGGCAAAGTTGTCGCGGTTGAGATAAAAATTGAGGTAGCCGCCCATCTGCTTTGCCTCGCACAGGTCGCCCGCATCAATGGCGGCGGCCAGCTTTGCGGCAATCTGGGGCGGGCCCATGCGCAGCACGCGGCTTAGCTTAAAGCAGGGAAAGGCATAATCGCCCATTTCCTTCTGCGGGGGAATTTCCAGATAATTGCAGATTTCGTCGCAGCCGGGCAGACCCTCCACCCCGGGGCTGCAACGCTCCATGGCGGCGGCGATCACCTGGGCAAGGCTTTGTTTGGTATCCATCGTTGTTTGCTCCCTTCCGTTTCGTTTCCAGCCAATCAGGAGTTCAGGGTTTGGGTCAGGTTCTTTCGCCACTTGCCGCGGAAGTAGAAATACACGCTCAGCCCGCAGCCGCACAACCAGCACACCAGCAGCGAGCCGTACAGGCACAGCGGATCGCCGTTGGGATACTGCGGCGAACGGCTGAGGTAGGCCCACACATAGGCCAGCGGCATGCGGATGATTACCGTGCAGATGATGCTGATCCACATGGGAATGGCCGTTTCTCCCGCGCCGCGCATAACGCCCTGCAGTACCTGGGAGGCCGCAAACACAATGTAGCCCAGCGCCAGCGTGTGCAGCATGCTCTCGCCCAGCGCGATGATTTCGGGGGTCTGCGTAAAGATGTACAGCAGGTTTTTACCCAGCAGCAGAATGCCGCTTACCATCACCACAGCCGTGCCCAGCGCCAGCAGCGTAAGTTCCTTTGAGCCCTTGAACAGGCGATCCAGCTTTCTGGCGCCAATATTCTGCCCGGCAAAGGTGGTGGCGGCAATGCCAAAGGTAAAGTTGGGCATCATGGCAAAGCCGTCAACACGCATCACCATGGTGTTGGCGGTAACGATGCTGCTGCCCAGCGAGTTGGTCAGGGACTGCACCAGAATGCTGGAGAGGGAAAAGATCATTTGGGTAATGCCGGAGGGCACGCCCAGGCGCACCACGCGCGAGGTGATGGTTTTGGAAATGCGCAGGGTGGAGCGGTTAAAGTCGATAACCTCTTTCATGCGGTACAGCCGGCGCACGCACAGCACCGCGGAAATGGCCTGCGCAATGATGGTAGCCCACGCAACGCCGTCGGTGGTCATGCCAAGAACCACCACAAACAGCAGATCCAGCACAATGTTCAGGCCGCAGGCCACCAGCAGGTAGATCAGCGGGCTGACGCTGTCGCCCATGCCGCGCATTACGCCGCCCAGAATGTTGTACAGGCCGCAGCCGGTCAGGCCGACCATGATGATGATCAGGTAATCCGAGGCCATATCCAGCATGGACTCGGGCGTATCCAGCAGCACCAGCAGCGGACGCGCCAGCAGCGCGCCCACAATGGACATGACCACGCCGCTGATGATGGTAAGCATGATGGTGGTGCCCACTGCCTTGCTCAGGTTTTCACGGTCCTTGGCGCCAAAATACTGCGCTACCACGATGGTGGCGCCACTGGAAATGCCCATAAACAGCACCAGGATCAGGTTGATCACAGGGCCGGCCAGTCCCACCGCGCCCAGGGCGGCATCGCCTACGTACTGCCCCACCACGATGGCATCCACCGTGTTGTACAGCTGCTGGGCAAGGTTGCCAATCAGCAGGGGGATGGCAAACATCACGATGCCCGACAGGGTGTTGCCCACCGTCAGATCACGCGGAGCAAAGAGTTTCTTTAGTTTGTTCAGCATGAAGAGGTATTCCTTTCTGTGGGAGAAGGTTTTTTCGCATCTGCCGTCAGGCGGCCTGCGGTATCGGCTTGGGTTTTACGGGTGCAGAACGGTGCCCATGGAATCGCCCTGAAGCACCTTGAGAATGTTTCCGGCGGGCTCCAGCCCAAATACGCGCACCTGGGGAACGTTGTTATCGCTGAGGATGGTAAAGGCCGCGGCGTCCATCACCTTCAGCCCCCGGGCAGATGCCTCGGCATAGGAGATATCGCGGATCATGGTGGCGTCGGGATCGGTGCGCGGATCGGCGGTGTAGACGCCGTCGATATTCTTGGCCATCAAAATGGCGTCACATTCCAGCTCGATACCGCGAAGCACCACGGTGGTATCGGTGGAAAAGCAGGGGCTGCCAATGCCGCAGGCAAACAGCACGATGGCGCCGCGCCTGAGCAGCTCCAGTGCCCGGACGGTATTGTAGGGCTCAGCAAAGCGGGGCATATCCACGGCGGTCATCACAACGGCGTCGGCGCCCAGGTGCGCAAGGGTATCGCGCATGTACAGGCAGTTTTGCAGGGTGCCAAGCATGCCCATCTGATCGGCCGCTACGGTGCCCATGCGCATGGCCGCGCCGCGGCGGCCCCGCCACACATTGCCGCCGCCGATCACCACGGCCAGCTCCACGCCGGTATGCTGGATATCCATCAGCATTTTGGCGGTTTCTTCAAATTTTTCGTGGCAAAAGCCCTTGCCGTCTACGCCCAGCGCCTCGCCGCTGAGCTTGAGGATTACGCGCTTGTAGGAAACCGGCATCAGATCATCCTCCATCCGTCAAATGAAAAAGGCACGCAGGCAAAGCCCGCGTGCCATCAGGTGATAGCGTACCCTGCCACACCGGGGAGTCCGCGGGCTCTCCGGCTGTCATCGTATCGACAGGCGAAACGCGACCGGATTACTTGCCGATGGAAGCCATCTGAGCGGCGATTTCCTCGGCAAAGTTGTCCTGACGCTTTTCGATGCCCTCGCCGCGCTCAAAGCGCTCGAAGGAAACGATGTTGATGTTGGCGCCAATCTGCTTGGCCACCTCGGCCGTCAGCTGGGCGATGCTCTTGTCGCCGTCCTTCACGAAGGGCTGCTCCAGCAGGCAGACTTCCTTGTAGTACTTCTGGATGCGGCCATCCACCATCTTGTCCACGATCTTTTCGGGCTTGCCCTCGTTGAGCGCCTGAACGCGCAGAATCTCGCGCTCCTTGGCCAGGTTCTCGGCGGGCACTTCCTCCTTGCGCACGTAGCTGGGCTTGGCAGCGGCAATCTGCAGCGCCACATCGTGATAGAAGGTCTTGAAGGCTTCGGAGGCGATGGAGGCCTCGTTGTCGTTTTCCACCAGCAGCAGCACACCGATCTTGCCGCCCATGTGGATGTAGCTTTCCACAGCGCCCTTGTTGGTCTCGTAACGGGCGAAGCGGCGGATGGAAATCTTTTCGCCGATGGACACGGTGGCTTCGCTCACCAGGTCGGTCACGGTCTTGGTTTCGTCATCCACAAACTTCTGGGCCAGCAGCGCGTCCACGTCGGCGGGGTTGGCGTAGGCAATGTGCTTGGCAACGTTCTTGGCAAAGTTGATAAAGTTGTCGGTCTTGGCAACAAAGTCGGTCTCGCAGTTTACCTCCACCACAACGCCCACCTTGCCGCACTCGGTGATATAGCTGGCCACAACGCCCTCGGCGGCAATGCGGCCGGCCTTCTTGGCGGCAGCGGCAAGGCCCTTTTCACGCAGCCACTCAATGGCCTTGTCCATGTTGCCATCGGCCTCTACCAGCGCCTTTTTGCAATCCATCATACCGGCCTGGGTCATTTCGCGCAGCTCTTTGACCATCTGAGAAGTAATATTGGCCATGTCAATCTCTCCTGTCTCAAAAAAATCTGATAAAAGGGGAATCAAGGAGGGCTGACCGCCCTCCTTGCCCTGTGCATTATTCGGCGATCTTCTCGGCTTCTTCGGCGGGAGCAGCCTCGTTGGCGGCGTCCTGCTCGCCCTGCTTGCCTTCCAGCACGGCGTCGGCCAGCTTGCCGGCAATCAGCTTGACGGCGCGGATGGCGTCATCGTTGCCGGGGATCACGTAATCAATCTCGTCGGGATCGCAGTTGGTATCAACAATGGCCACGATCGGAATGTTCAGCGCGCGGGCTTCCGCAACGGCGATGTGCTCCTTGCGGGGGTCCACTACGAACAGAGCGCCGGGCAGCTTCTTCATTTCGCGGATACCGCCCAGGTTGGCTTCCAGCTTTTCGCGCTCGTGCTGCAGCTTGATAACTTCCTTCTTGGGCAGCAGGTCGAACTGGCCGTTCTGCTCCATCTTGTCAATCTGGTTCAGACGCTCCACGCGGGTGCGGATGGTGCGGAAGTTGGTCAGCATGCCGCCCAGCCAGC
>JAEDGL010000125.1 GCA_016297535.1 Clostridia bacterium
AGATCCAGCACCTTTTGAAGGTCTTGTGAGTTGTGCATTTCCGTTCTCCCTTCCATGCGTTAATGGTCAGTGGTTGGGGACAAGCGAACGAAAGTCCAACTTGCACCCCATTCATATCTTTCGTGTTTCCCTTCCTGTTTTCCTGCCTGATTGATAAATTTGTACCAATTTTTTTGTTTTTTCTTCCACCGAATTCATTATTGCCTTTTTTGGACAAAAACGGTAACGTTTTGTCGTTAGAACGCAAAAACCGGAGCCGACTGCAGCGTCGCTCCGGTTTTTCAAATGCCTTACCCGGCAAGGAAAGCGTCGATCAGCCCACAGGCCTGCTTAACGGGATCGTCCGTCATATCCAGCCAATGGATGGCGGGATCGCGGCGGAACCAGGTCATCTGGCGTTTGGCAAACTGCTTGATGGCGGTGGACAGCTGCTCCTTCATTTCCTCCAGCGAGCCAAATTCGCCCTTGAGGTATCGGGTGATAAACCTGTATTCCAGCCCCAGCTTGAGCATGAAGGTTTCGCTGACGCCGCTGTCCAGCAGCTGCTTGACTTCCTCAATCATGCCCTGCTCCAGGCGGCGCTCCAGGCGCTCGTCGATACGCCTGCGCAGCGTTTCGCGATCCCAGGTTACGCCCAGGCGAAGCGTATCGTAGCGCGGCTCTCTGGAGGGGGCAACATCGTCGCCGTCGTGGATTTTTTCCAGAATGCGCATCACGCGGTTGCGGTTGTGGGGATCCACATCCGTATCCGGAACGCATTGCCGCAGCATCAGGTACAATTCTTCGGTAGAGCGCGTTTCCAGCTCGTCACGGTAGGCCAGATCGGGCATGCGGTTGCTCAGCACATAGCCATCCGCCACGCTGTCCACATACAGGCCGGTACCGCCCACCAGAAAGGGCGTTTTGCCATGGGCGATGATTCCGTCGATGGCCTCGTAGGCCTGCTTCTGGAAATCGGCCATGGAATAGAACGCGCCTGCGTCCACCACATCGATCAGGTGGTGCACAACGCCCCGGGTTTCCTCCGGGGTGATTTTGCCGCTGCCCAGATCCAGCCCGCGAAACACCTGGCGGGAATCCGCGGATACGATTTCACCGCCGTAGCGCGCGGCCAGCTCAACGCCCAGGCCGCTTTTGCCCGAGGCATTGGTTCCGGCGATCACAATCAGTTTGGGGAGCATAGCTGTTCCCTGCTTTCTTATTTCACTTTGTGGTACGCCATGCGGGAGGTTCCATCCTCCACCCAGACGGTTCCGCAATGCTCAAAGCCGTTGCGTTCAAACGCCCTGCGCATGGGCAGATTCTGTGCGTGGGTATCGCCGCGCACATTGCCGGATTTGGCAAAGGCCCAGCGCACAATCACATCCATCATGCCGCGCTTTTCCCCGGTGGAGGCAACGCGATGAAGCGTAACATAGGGCAGATCGTTTTTCCATGCGCCGTCGATCACCTGATAGGTGGGCTCGTCCCCCTGCGCCATCACGAATGCGGCGCAGATGAGGCTCCCTTCCTCGCATACATAAAGCTGCTCCCTTTGCAGATCGCGCTCCAGCACGCAATGGGGGTAGCCCTCCTCCCATTGACCGGGATTGCCCATGCGGGCCATGTAGGCCTTGGCGTTCGTATACAGCTGGCCCAGAGCAGGCAGGTCCTGCGCGGTTGCATGCCGGATATCCATCAGTCCACCTCCGGAATGCCAAACAGGCGGCAGGTGTTTTCATAGGCGGCCTGCGCAAGCTCTTGCGCCTGCATGCCGCGCAGCTGTGCCACTGTCTGGGCAACATACTGCACAAAGGATGGCTCGTTGCGCCTGCCACGCATGGGCACGGGCGCAAGATACGGGCTATCCGTTTCCACCAGGATGCGGTCCAGCGGAGCATAAGCGGCCACCTCCAGCAGCCGGTTGGCGTTTTTGAACGTAACCGGCCCCGCAAAGGAGAGATAAAAGCCCATGTCCAGATACGCACGGGCGCTTTCCACGCTGCCGCTGTAGCAGTGCACCACGCCGGAGGGCAGCTGGCTGCGGTTGGCGCGCAGCAGGTCCAGCACATCGCCATGCGCGTCGCGCACATGGAACACGGCGGGCAGATGGAGCTCGCGGGCCAGCAGCAGCTGGCGCACGAAAACCTCCTTCTGTACCTCGCGCGGGGAGTGAGCGTAATAATAATCCAGGCCAATTTCTCCCACGCCCACGATGCGCTCTTCCTTTGTCCAGTCCGCCATGCGGGCGGCGCAATCCTCCGTCCAGGTGCGGGCTTCGTGGGGATGAACGCCCACAACGCCGTATACCCGGGGGTAGGCGCGGGTCAGACGAACGATCTGTTCGCTGGTTTCCAGATCGCTGCCCGCGAGGATGCAGCGGCTGACCCCTGCATCCTCCATACGGGCCATCACCTCCGAAAGATCCTCTGCAAACCTTTCGTTTTCAAGGTGACAGTGCGAGTCAAAAAGCTTCATCGGATATACGCACCGTCCTCCATGCCGGGCTCCACGGTGCACAGCCTGAGTACGTTGTCCTGCGCATCGGAGGCACAGAGGATCATGCCCTCGCTGGGAATGCCGCGCAGCTTGGCCGGCTTGAGGTTGCTGACCAGCACCACCTGCTTGCCCACCATCTCCTCCGGCGTGTAGAATTTGGCAATGCCGCTGACCACGCTGCGCACGGGCTCGTCATCGGTCAGCTTTACGCTGAAGTGCAGCAGCTTGTCGCTTCCCTTCACCTTTTCGGCCGTCAGGATGCGGGCAACCCGCAGCTGAATCTGGTCAAACTGATCAATGGAAATCAGGCCTTCGGGCAGCTTTTCGGGCTTTTCTTCCTTTTTCTCCTGCTTCTTTTCCTTTTTGGGCTCGGGCTTCTTTTCCTGGGGATTGAGCGCTTCCAGCTCCTTCTGGATATCGATCCGCGGGAACAGCGCCTCGCCCTTCTGCACCCGGGTGCCGGCAGGCAGACTGCCAAACCGGGCCAGGGAATCCCAGGTACGCAGCGACGGATCCGCAACGCCCAGCTGGGTAAAGATGCGGTCCGGCGTGGTGGGCATGAAGGGATAGATGAGCACGGCCACAAAACGCACGCATTCCGCCAGGGTCAGCAGCACATTGGCCAGACGGTCCTTCCTGGCCTCGTCCTTGCCCAGCACCCAAGGCTGCGTAAGATCGATGTACTTGTTGCACTCGCCGATCACCTTCCAGATCTCGGCCAGCGCCTGGCTGTACTGCAGCTTGTCCATCTGAGCCTCTACCAGGCCGGGCAGTGCCTTGCAATGCTCATGCAGCGGCGTATCCAGCGCTTCGTCCACGGCATCCGTCCACGCGGGCAGCTCGCCGCCAAAATACTTTTCGATCATGGCCACGGTACGGGAAACCAGATTGCCCAGGTCGTTGGCCAGGTCGGCGTTCAGGCGGGTCAGGAATGCCTCGTTGGTATAGTTGCCATCGGAGCCAAAGGGCATCTCGCGCAGCAGATAGTAGCGGAGCGCATCGCAGCCGTAGCGGGCCACAATGGGCTGGGCATACTGCACGTTGCCCTTGGATTTGCTCATCTTGTCGTTGCCAAACAGCAGCCAGCCGTGGGCAAACACCTGCTTGGGCAGGGGCAGTCCCAGCGCATGCAGCATGATGGGCCAGTAGATGGTGTGGAAACGCACAATTTCTTTGCCCACCAGATGCACATTGGCAGGCCAGTATTTCTGCATCAGCTCATCATGATCGGTGCCGTATCCAAGGGCGGTAATGTAGTTGGACAGCGCGTCAATCCACACATAGACCACGTGCTTGGGATCAAAATCCACCGGTACGCCCCAGCTGAAGCTGGTGCGGCTGACGCACAGATCCTGCAGGCCGGGCTTGAGGAAATTGTTGATCATCTCGTTGGCGCGGCTGGCGGGCTGGATGAAATCCGGATGGGTCTGGATATAGTCGATCAGCCAGTCCTGGTACTTGCTCATACGGAAGAAATAGCTTTCCTCGGTAACCACCTCGGTGGGGCGGCCGCAGTCGGGGCATACCTTCACCCCGTCCTTTTCCACCAGCTGGCTGGGGGTCCAGAACGCCTCGCAGGGGGTGCAGTACTGGCCCTCGTATTCGGCCTTGTAGATATCGCCCTGCTCGTAGAGCTGGCGGAAGATTTTTTGTACAACCTTCTCGTGGCGTTCGTCGGTGGTGCGGATAAAATCATCATATTCGATGTTCATCAGCTTCCACAGCTCTTTGGTGTTGGCAACGATCTCGTCTACATACGCCTTGGGGGAAACGCCCTTCTCGGCCGCCTTGCGCTCAATCTTCTGGCCGTGCTCATCCGTGCCGGTCAGAAAATAGGCGTCATAGCCCGTCAGCTTTTTGAAACGGGTCATGGCATCAGCCGCCACCGTGGTGTAGGTATGGCCGATATGCATATTGCCGGAGGGATAGTAAATGGGTGTGGTAATGTAGAACGTCTGTTTCTCCATTGGTGTCATCCTCCCTGAAATCCCAAAATTCAAAAGAAAAAGCCCAGCCCCCGATTTGCAAAGGGGCGAGCCATGCCCGCGGTACCACCCTGGTTTTTCACTCACGATCCGTTCTGAATCGTCTGGCCTGTAACGGGACCACCCGTTTCATCCTACCTATCGGACAAAAAAGCTCCTGAGCCATGTTCCCAACGCTCTCCGCACCGCTTTGCACCCACCGCGGCTCTCTTTGCCGGAAAAACGAAGGTACTCTCCCATTCATCGCCAAGATTTTCATTTTTATTATACCCGTTTTTACACGCTTGTCAACGTTCAAAACAGCATTCCTGCCAGCCAGACCCCCGCCAGCGCGCCAAGCAGGGAGCAGGGAATGGCATAGCCCGTGTTTTTCTGTCCCACCGCGCTCATGTAAACGCATACCGTGTAGAAAATGGTTTCGTTGGAGCCCATGAGGGTGCAGGCGATCAGCCCCGCGCGGCTGTCCGCACCATACCGGTCCAGCAGGTCCTTGAGCATGGCCAGCGCGCCGGAGCCGCTGAGGGGGCGGATGAGCACCAGGGGTGCGGTCTGCGCCGGAAGGCCGGTTTTTTGCAGCAGGGGCGCGCATAATCCGCACAGCGCATCCATCAGCCCGGAGGATTGCATCAACTGGATGGCGCAGAGCATGGCCGCCAGATTGGGCAGAATCTGCACGGCGGTTCGCAGACCGCTTTTGGCGCCCTCCACAAACAGATCATACATGGGTAGCCTCTTCCAGGCGGCAGCGCATAAAACAAGGAGCATCAGGATTGGAATCAGCAGATCAACCGGCATGTTTTCGTTCCTCCCACCGGCGGCAGACGAGACCGGCTGCCACTCCGGTCAATGTTGATAAGGCGGTGCAGGCAATGGTTGGCAGCAGGATGGCGTTGACATTGGCCGATCCGGCTGCCGCACGCAGCGTTAAAACCGTGGTGGGCAGCAGCTGAAGGCTGGTTGCATTTAAAATGAGCAGCATTTCCATATCGTGCTTTACCGGTGGATGCAAAGCCCGTTCTGTATCCATCCGGCGCATTGCCTCCAGCCCCATGGGCGTGGCTGCGTTGCCCATGCCCAGTACGTTCATGGCCAGATTGAGAGCGATGGCTCCGCGTGCTTCGGGCGTTTGTACATGAGGCATCAGCTTTTGAAGCAGCGGCGACAGCAGGCGCTGCAGTCCGCGCTGCGCCCCTGACGCTTTGGCAATTTCCATCAGCCCGCAAAAAAACAGATACCCTCCGCACAGCTCCACCGTAAGCGACAGCGCCTTGCCGCTTCCCAGAAGCGCAGCTTCCAGCAGTTGTCCGCCCGCTCCGTGCACACAGCCGTAGACCACGGAGGATGCAATCATTATAAACCAAATGTGATGTATCATACATTTCTCCATTTTTGATATACACTTATTATCGTGTAAAATTTGAAAATTTTTTGGTTTTTTGCACGTTTTTATTTTGGTCGGTTTAAACTATTACCGAACGTTGCATTGACAGATTATGCGTCTTCGTGTATTTTGATGCTATACGCGTGAGGCTGTGCGCGTAAGGAACATTCTGTACTCGGTCTATGGAGGGCATACGAATGAAATCGACTGGCGTGGTGCGTAAACTGGATAATCTGGGCCGTATCGTGATTCCGATCGAGCTTCGAAAGACGATGGGGATTGCGATTAAGGATACGCTGGAAATCTTCACCGAGGGCGATGAGATCATTCTCAAAAAGTACGAGCCCGGTTGCATTTTTTGCAATGACGCCCGTAATGTGAAGATTTTTAAGGGCAAGCGCGTTTGCGAAAAGTGCCTTGCCGAAATGACCAAGGGCGAATAATCCACTTTTCAGCACCAAAAAACCGCAGGCATCCGCCTGCGGTTTTTCAGCGGGCTGGGCAGCCACTGGGCTGCTTTTTGTTTATCAGGAGGATCATCATACCGATGAAAAAAGACGTTTGTTCTGCGTAAGAAAAGAGGCTTGCCACAGAAGAAAACGGCAAGCCTCTTTGCAGGATTTGGTTCAGTCACCCAGATTGATGCCCATGTTGCGGGCGGTTACCAGCACGTGATCGTCCTTGGGCACGGGCTTGGGCACACCGGCAATGTCGCTGAGCTTGTTGTGAATAATCTCGTTGCCGTCCAGAGCAACGGTTACGCCGTAGATTTCATCGCGGATCAGCTCTGCGGCGTGTACGCCAAACTGGGTGGAAAGCACGCGGTCGTAGGCGCTGGGGCTGCCCCCGCGCTGAATGTGGCCGGGAACCACAGCGCGGGCCTCTACGCCCGCCAGTTCCTGCAGCTCTGCGGCGATACGCTTGCTGATGCAATCATAGGGCAAGGTGGAGCGGTATTCAAGGCGCTCCTTTTTCTTCATCTTGGCTTCCTCCTTGCTCATCGCGCCCTCGGCCACAGCCACAATGCTGAAGGCCTTCTTGCTCTTGGCGCGGTCGCCCACGGCCTTGGCTACTTCCTTGATATCGTAGGGAATCTCGGGCAGCAGAATGACGTCCGCGCCGCCGGCCACGCCGGCATACAGGGTAAGCCAGCCCGCCTTGTTGCCCATAATTTCCACCACCATGGTGCGGCCGTGGCTGCTGGCGGTGGTGTGCAGGCGGTCGATGCACTCGGT
>JAEDGL010000126.1 GCA_016297535.1 Clostridia bacterium
TTGCCCGCAATCCCCGCACCGGCGAGCAGATCGAGATCGAAGCTTCCAAGGCTCCCGTTTTCAAGGCTGGCAAGGCCCTGAAGGACAGCGTGAACAAGTAAGGGTTTTTTCCCCTTGTCAAGGGGTACCGCACCCTGTTCCCACCTCTGCACATTGCGCAGAGGTGGGTTTTTGGTTCTCCTGTTGCCTGACCGGGCGCCCTGCGCCTATTTGATTCCGCCCACAATCGCCCCGCAGATACCGCCCCCAGCAACCCCCATGGCGATATCGCTGAGATAGGCGGTCCATGGCAGCTGCTGGCCGGAGAGAATGGCAAAAAGCCCAACACCAAGCGCCATGTAGCACACGCCAAGCAGTGCGCCGTAGAGCAGCCCTTTTTCGCAGGTGCGTCCCAGCATTACCTTAACGCCGATAAAGATGGAGGCCAGCTTGATGAGCTGGTTGACAATGCGGATGGCCGAATCGCTGGGCTTGAGCCATTGCATGAGCAGGGCGAAAACAAGTACGCATACAAGCGTTGCGCCAATGGCAACCAGCAGGCCTCGCAGCAGCTGAGCCCACAGGTTTTTCTGCCGGTAACGGCGTGAACGCTTGCGTGTGGTGCGGCTGGCTCCGGGCGTTGTATAACTGGACATCGAAAAAACCTCCCTTGTTCGCTTTGTACAAGTCTATGCGAACAGGGGAGGTTTCATGTTTGCAGCGGTAGCGAACAATCAGTTCAGCAGCTCGCTGTCGTTTTCAATGGTTACTTCTTCCACATTGCGGATGGCCCAGCGGGCAACAATCAGCTTGGTATTCTCGTTGCTTACGGACAGCTCGATGGTTTCATCCTTGATGCTGGTAATGGTGCCGTAAATGCCGCCGATGGTGCACACGCGGTCGCCGTGCTTGAGCGCGGCCAGCATTTCCTTTACCTTCTTGTCCTTCTTGCGCTGCGGACGGATCAGCATAAAGTAGAACAGCGCAAACATCAGAATCAGGGGGAACAAGGTTCCGATCAGGGCGCCGACGGGATTCATTTCGCCTGCGACAGCTTCAGCGGCATCGGCGGCGCCGGCAGTAGCTTCGGTTAGAGTCAGAAGCAGTTTTTCCATGGTTGGGTACCCCTTTCCAAAAGTCAGTGTGCCAATTATAGCAAATCCGCGCCAAAAGTACAAGGGGAAAGTGTGAACAGCCGGTAAAGAAACGGTTTTCAGACGGTTGAAAATGCCGGGGAGGGGTCAAAGAGCCAAAGTCCTCCGGCTTTGCAATCGACCTAAGCGGCCTGTACGGTGGATTTGGTTGCTATTGATGATTCCGATTGGGCCCACGCAGCAGATCGCCCTCCTCTACGCGCATGGGTACGGGCACGCGGATCAGCGTGCCGGCAACAGAAGCTGTCTGTACGGATTCCCCGGTTTGTTCCAGCTTCATGGAGGTAACGGTAAAAGGCCGGGATCCTTCCGGGGTGAGGGCCTCCAGCGTATCGCCTACATAGAAACGGTTTTTCAGCCGGATCAGCGCTTCGCCGCCTGCCTCGCAGGGTGCGATAAAATCGCCCACGTACTCCATTGTTTGCGAAAAGCCGCCTGCGCCTGCTGCGGGCGTGGGCGCGCCAAAGTAAAAGCCGGTGTTGCTTTTCCGGTGGCTGGCCTTTTGCAGCTCCTGCATCAGCGCGGGCACAGCGGCGAGGAAGGCTTCGTCGCCTTCGTTTTCCAGAATATCCAGCGCGCGGCGATAGGCGGATACAACCGTTGCCACATAGTAAGCGGTTTTCATTCTGCCTTCAATTTTCAGGCTGCTAACGCCTGCGTCACGCAGCTGATGTAGATGGGGCAGCATGCACAGATCCAGCGCGGAGTACAGATAGGTGCCGCGATCGTCCTCGCAAACAGGCAGGTATTCGCCGGAACGCTTTTCTTCCATCAGGTGATACTGCCAGCGGCAGGGCTGGGCGCAGGCGCCGCGGTTGCCGCTGCGCCCGGTTAAGGCGCTGCTGAGCAGACAGCGGCCGCTGTAGGCCACGCACATGGCACCGTGCACAAAGGCTTCCAGCTCAAGCTCCTGGGGCAGCTGCCTGCGCATGGCGGCAATATCCGCCATGCACAGCTCGCGCGACAGCACAATACGCTGAGCGCCCATGGCCTGATGAAAGTGCGCAGCCGTACGGCTGTTGAGAACATTGGCCTGCGTGCTGATGTGCAGGGGCAGCGCGGGCAGCTCCTGATGCAGCATCAGCGCCGCGCCCACATCGCTTACAATGGCGGCATCTACGCCCGCGTCCAGCGCATCCCGGGCGGCTTTCAGAAAACCGTCCATATCCGCGTCCACAGGCAGTATGTTCATGGTAACGTAAAATTGAACGCCTCCTGCATGGGCAAAGCGCACGGCTTGGCGCAGCTGGGATGCATCAAAATTGCCTGCAAAGGCGCGCAGGCCATAGCTTTTCATGCCTCCGTACACGGCGTTCGCACCAAAACGCACCGCGGCGCGCAGCTGCTCCATGCCGCCCACGGGGGCAAGCAGTTCCATCTTTTGTTTGTTCATATTACATGCCTCGTTCTGCGTCGTAAGCCTGCCACAGCGGCGCGTAGATGGCTACGGCACGCTCGTGCTCGTCCAGCGTGCGGCTGAAATGCAGCTCGCCCGTATCCGGATCCTTGCTGCAGAAAAACAGGTAGTTTTCCGCCACGTAGCTTTCATCCGGGTAAAGCGCGGCGTTGATGGCCTCCGGGGAGGGGTTGCAGATGGGTCCGACGGGCAGACCGCTTACCCGATAGGTGTTGTAGGGAGAATCCACCGCAAGGTCGCTGGCACGCAGGCTCATACGGCGTTCGCCGGTAACGTAGTGGATGGTCGGGTCGCTTTCCAGCTTCATCTTTTTGGCCAGACGGTTGTGGAATACGGCGGATACCTTGGCAAAGTCCGCTTTTTTGGCCTCCTTTTCGATGATGGAGGCAAGAATCAGCACCTCGTCCATGGTCATGTTCAGCTCATCCGCCCGTGCCTGCCAGTCGGCCGTGAAAACCTTGTCCGTTTGAGAAAGCAGCTTGCGGATAATGCTCAGCGGCGTTGCGTTTGTGTAGATTTCGTAGGTGTTGGGAGCCAGGTAGCCTTCCAGCAGGTATTTGCGCCCGTCGATCGTGCCTTTGCGCAATAGCTCGTCCACGTAGTAGTAGTCGGTAACCCCCTCGCCGCTGCGGCAGATGCTGAGAAACTCGCTCTCATCCGTAAATACGCCCAGTCCCTTCAGATAGGCGGCGATGTTTTCGATGGTTTCGCCGGGAATGATGGTAATATCCGTGGTCAGCGGGTGGCCGTCGCCGGTGGTAAGCAGGTCGGCAATTTCAAAGATATCCATGCTGCGCTTGATCAGGTAGTCGCCTGCCTGGATTTTTTGACCAAGGCCCGCAAAATCGCAATAGTATTTGAAGAAGGTGCTGTTTTTGATCAGCCCCTGGGATTCCAGGTTTTTGGATACGCGGGTCAGGCTGTTGCCGCTTTCCACGGAAAAGGCAATTTCGTTCTCATCCGCAGGGTCGATGGGGCTGAGAAACGCATCGTTCACCTTTTGCCATACAACGGATACGACGCCGAAAACAATCATCAGTGCCGCGATGAACACCAGCGCCGGACGCAGAATGCGCCAAAGCGCGCTGTACCAGTAAAAGCCGTATTCGCGCTCATCGCGCAGGCTTTCGTGGTCGTAATCCCTGTTGCGGTCGTACTTGTGCCGCATGCTTTCCCTCCTCAGGCTTCGCGCAGTTCAATGTTGATGCCCGCCTCGCCGGTGATTCGCGACATGGTTTGCGCCACCAGCTGCTGCACGCGCATCTGCGCAAGCAGAAAATCCGTTACTTCCGAGCTTTGGTAAAGCAGTGCGCTAAGCTTTTCAAATTCCGCCGTGTCCTCCTCGCGGGGCTCGCTTCCGGCCATGGCGGCCATCTGCAGGGCGCTTTGCGCGCGCATAAAGCGATCCAGCAGCCGGCGGTTGACCTCGTCGGCCATTACGCTGCGTTTAAGCTCCTCGTAAACTTGAAAGGTTTCGGTATTGCGCAGTGCCGTGAGCAGCACATCCGCTGCCTGGGCGACCTCGGTAGGCACGTTCATGACGGTTCCTCCTGAAAAACAAAAAAGTCCTACCATAGTATAACGCAAACGAAGCAAATTTTCATTCCTTTTTTGTACTTTCGCTGATAAACATACCCGGAACAGGCTTTGCATATGGTTTGACAAGCGTAATGCAAGGAGGTTTCCGTATGGAAGGAACATTTGATCTGTACCGCGATATTGCCGAACGCACCGAGGGCGACGTATACATCGGCGTGGTGGGCCCGGTAAGAACCGGCAAAAGCACCCTGATCAGCCGCATGATGGAAAAGCTTGTGCTGGACAATATGGATGACAGCCCGCGCCGCGAGCGCATTGCAGACGAGCTGCCCCAAAGCGGCAGCGGACGAACCATCATGACCACCCAGCCCAAGTTTGTGCCTGGCGAGGCGGTGACCATTTCTTTGGATGATCAGGCCACGGTGCGCGTGCGCATGGTGGATAGCGTGGGCTATCTGGTGGACGGGGCGCTTGGTACCGAGGAGGACGGCCAGTCGCGCATGGTGCATACACCCTGGTTTGACCACGACATTCCCTTTGAGCAGGCGGCGGAGATTGGCACGCGCAAGGTAATCGCCGAGCATGCGACCATCGGTCTGGTGGTTACCACCGACGGCAGCATTGCCGAATTGCCGCGCGAGGCATATGCCGCGCCGGAGGAGCGCGTGGTGCGCGAACTGCGCGAGCTGGGCAAGCCCTTTATTGTGGTGCTCAATTCGCGCACTCCGCAGGCAAGAGAGACGCAGGCGTTGAGCAAAAGGCTTGGCGAGCGCTACGGCGTGCCGGTGATGGCCGTAAATGCCCGCGAAATGGAATTGTCGGACATTCTGGACGTTTTTGAGCAGGTGCTGTTCCAGTTTCCCCTGCGGGAAATCCGCCTGAACGTGCCCGGCTGGCTGAATGCGCTGGATGAAAATCACTGGCTGGTCAAGCATGTACTGGACGGCGTACGTTCCGGTGCGGAAAAGGTAAACCGCATGCAGGATCACGCGCAGTTTGCGCAGGCGTTTGCCCAGTCGCCCTACACGGACGGACTGGTGGGGGATGGCATCGACCTGGGACAGGGATGCCTGCGCTTCCAGCTCCCCTTGAAGGATGGGCTGTTTAACCGTGTTCTGGGCGAGGAATGCGGTACCGAAATTCGGGGAGACGCGCATCTTTTGCAGTTGATGAAGGAACTGGTGGCCGCCAAAACGGAATATGACCATGTGGCGGAGGCGCTGCGCAGCGTGCGCGAGACGGGCTACGGCCTTGTTACACCCAGTATGAACGAGCTCACGCTGCAGGAGCCCGAAATTGTGCAGCAGGGAAGCCGCTTTGGCGTAAAGCTCAAAGCCAACGCCCCGTCGCTGCATATGATTCGCGTGGATATCGAAACCGAGGTATCGCCCGTTGTAGGCACTGAAAAGCAATCCGAAGAACTGGTGCGCTATCTGATGGAGGAATTTGAAAACGATCCGCAAAGCATCTGGAATACCAATTTCTTTGGAAAATCCCTTCACGAGCTGGTGCGGGAGGGGTTATCCAACAAGCTTATGCGCATGCCTGCCGATGCGCAGGAAAAGGTGCAGGAAACACTTTCCAAAATCATCAACGAAGGAAATGGCGGAATGATCTGCATTCTGCTTTAACCGGCGGCGCGGGTCATGGGGGAGCGGCTTTGCCGCCTCCCCCTCCATTCTGTTAAGGGAATGTAAACTTTTTCAGGTGTGACTGTATTTTTGCGGCGAAAGTGGTATCATAAGGTTGTAGCTTTTTGCAACCATTAGGAGGATGCCGCGTGGAACGAAAGAGGTTCAGGGATTCCCTGCTGCTGGGATGCGCTTTGCTGGGCGTGTGGTTTTTGCTGCAGCGCTTTGATGCGCTGGCGGGCTTTCTTCATGCGCTCTGGGTGATTCTGTCGCCCTTTGTGCTGGGCGCTGTGTTTGCCTTCATCCTCAATGTGCCGATGCGCTTTCTGGAAAACCGGGTGCTTGGCGCAATGAACCGCGTGCCATGGCTGAAAAAGGCCAGACGCCCCGTTGCGCTGGTGCTGGTGCTGGTACTGCTGATGGTGCTGGTTTACCTGCTGATGTCGCTCATCGTTCCGGAGCTGGTTGCAACGCTGGAAACCATCGCCCGCCTGGTGCCCTCCTTCATTCAGCAGCTGGATGAAAGACTTGCACCCTACGAGATTCAAATCGGCGAATTTTTGAACGACCATCTCAAAATGCCATCCGGCGCAGAGCTGAGTGCCCGGTTGGATAAAATGCTGGATCTGGCGCTCAAGGGCGTCATGTTTTCCGGCTCGGTGATCGGCTCGGCCTATCAGGGCATTCTCAGCGGCTTTTTTACGCTGATGTTTGTGATCTACTTTCTGCTTGGTAAGGAGCGTCTGGCTGCGCAGACGATGCGGCTGATGCGCGCCTATCTCAAGCCCGGGGTGGTGGAGCGCATCGTGCGGGTTACTTCTCTGGCGCAGCGCACCTTCTCCAGCTTTATTACCGGGCAGTGCCTGGAGGCAGTTATTCTGGGCGCGCTGTTCTTTGTGACCATGAGCATATTCAAAATGCCCTATGTGCTGTTGATCAGCGTTTTTATTGCCGTAACGGCGCTGATTCCCGTCATCGGTGCGTGGATGGGCTGCATTGTGGGCGCGTTTCTCATTCTGGTATCCTCTCCCATGCAGGCGCTGGGCTTTCTTGCCCTGTTCCTGATTTTGCAGCAGCTGGAAGGCAACCTGATCTATCCGCGCGTGATGGGCAACGCCATCGGCCTGCCATCCATCTGGGTGCTGCTGGCGGTGGTGCTGGGCGAGGGCCTGATGGGCGTTGTGGGCATGCTGCTGTTTATTCCGCTAACCTCGGTAGGCTATCAGCTGCTGCGCGACGCAGTGGATGAGCGCATCAGGCGCCAGAGCTGCAATCCAATGGAATAAAAACAGGGA
>JAEDGL010000011.1 GCA_016297535.1 Clostridia bacterium
TCACCTCCTCTTGGACTTATGGCGTTGCGTCCCTGCGCAACGCAAGGATGTGCCAACAATGATAATATCAAAAGTACAATGAAAATGCAAGCTTTTTTTCACATTTTCTTCAAGTTTCTTTTTTCTCTAAATAGTAATCTCAAACTAGGACAAGTGGAAGCGTAGGCGGATGCTTTGCGTAGGAAACGGTTACCGGAAGGTGATTTTGCCCTGATCATCGGGAAGGATCGCAATATAGGTTTTGCCCGGGCGCAGGGAAATTTTCTCTCCCTGTAAATCCATATACCAGATCTCGCCGTTTTCCTTTTTCCACGTTGCTTCAACCAGCTTGCCGCCAAGCGCGATTTGGGCCCTGCCTGTGCCGGAAAGATCCGTTTCCGGCACAATTCGGGAACAGGGGTAGGAAATCGGCGTATATTGAATGATGATGTTGGAAAATTTCAGCAGACTTTCTTCCCGCCGGCTGCTGTCGTGCCAGTTTTTCATCGGCACTTTATTGGAATACCATTGATACGCTTCCCCTGCTTCCTCGTAGACAAAACGGGAAAAGAATGCTTTCTTGTCTCCCCATTTCAGTTTGAAATCCGTGGCGGAAGGTAAATCTTCATCAGGCTCTGCTGCAGAAAAAGCAAAGCCCGATACTTGAAAGCGCTGATCCTGCAGCAGCGCGTGAACGGCAGCCACATCAATGGACCGATGATCGGGCACTCTTCGTTTTACCGTAGTCATACAGGCCCGTACCTCCGGCATGTTATCCGTAAAAGCCTTATCACTGACCAGGGCCAGCGAGGGCGCCGCCGTCAAATTCCCACTGAATCCATTTGCATAAATCAAACCCGCATTCCAGCAGGCCGTCAGCTGCGCGTGAATATCCCGGGCTGAGCGGATAGGTCCCGCTTCCACCTTTTCTCCGTTTACCAGAGCATCATGAAACAGATAGAGGAGGCGTGTTTCTCCGTATTGTGACAGCGGCGCTTCATAAATGATGTCCGCCTTCTGTCCTCCCCAGGCCTGGGCCTTTCCAACGCCCTGCGCCGTTGTTTCGTGTCCGTTCACCTTTGCCGTCGCGCTTGCATGACTGATGACAACCAGCATTGGCGCCGTTGGCTGCGCAGCGATGGCAGACCCGTTGTGGGGCTGATCCATTCTGCTTTGGCAGCGCCAAAAGCAAGCATCCATGTGATGACGCAGCAAACAAATCCTTTATGCATGCGTATGCTCCCCTTGTCAAAAAGATTGCGCTCCAAGCGTGTTTTGCGGCAAATCAGCATCATCATGCTACCACACGTCTCTCCAGATAGCAACAAATGGAAATGGAAAATCCATTGATTCTCAAAAAAATTTTTGTGTTTTATTCTACACATATTGACATCCCTCCTGCTTTATGGTTTAATGATATCCGCTTTAGAGTTTACTATTTCTAAACTCCAGGTTTGATAGAACAGGATTGCCTTTCGGGAGGTCTGGATATGGAAATTGGCGAAAAGCTGCGGGAACTGCGAATACAACGCGGTCTTACACAGGAGGAAATGGCGGATCGCTGTGAGCTGAGCAAGGGGTTTATTTCACAGGTGGAACGCGAGCTGGCGTCCCCCTCCATTGCAACGCTCAAGGACATGCTGGCCTGCCTGGGCGTTACGCTTCAAAGTTTTTTCAGCGATGACAGCAATGAAAAAATTGTTTTTTCTCCGCAGGATATGTTTGAAAAGGAAGATCCCGAGCGCGGGCTCAAAATAACCTGGCTGGTTCCCGACGCGCAGAAAAACAGTATGGAACCGATTCTGCTGGAGCTGCAGCCCGGCGCAAACAGCCAGGTGCTTCCTCCGCTGGAAAGCGAGGAATTTGGCTATGTGCTGCGCGGCCAGGTAACGCTGGTGGTTGGCAAAAAGCGCCTGACCCTGCGAAAGGGAGACAGCTTCTGCCTGCATCCCGCCGCAACGCACCAGATTGAAAATAACGATTCCAGGCCGGCCTCTGTTTTGTGGGTATCCACCCCGCCCAGTTTTTGATCATCAAGCACGAAAAAGGAGCGCTTACCATGATGGAGCAGGAGCATCTGATTGATCTGAAGGATATTTCCAAGGATTTTGACGGAACAACGGTTCTGAACCACATCGACCTGTATGTTCGCAAAAAGGAATTTATCACCCTGCTTGGCCCCAGCGGCTGCGGCAAAACGACTACCCTTCGTATCATCGGCGGCTTTGAGTATCCCACCACGGGCACCGTTTATTTTGAAGGCAAGGATATCACCAGTCTGCCGCCCTACAAGCGCCGCGTCAATACCGTTTTCCAGAAATATGCCCTGTTCCCCCATCTCAACGTGCAGGACAACATTGCCTTTGGCCTCAAAATTGCCAAAACGCCGCGCGACGAGATCAAAAAGCGCGTGGATCGCATGCTGGATCTGGTTAACCTGAGCGGATACGGCAAGCGCAAGGTGGATCAGCTTTCGGGCGGACAGCAGCAGCGCATCGCCATTGCGCGAGCGCTGGTCAACGAGCCGGAAATCCTTTTGCTGGATGAACCCCTGGGCGCGCTGGATCTGAAACTGCGCAAGGAAATGCAGCTGGAGCTTAAGAGCATGCAGCAGCGTTTGGGCATTACGTTTATCTACGTTACCCACGATCAGGAGGAAGCGCTTACCATGAGCGATACCGTCGCCGTAATGAACGATGGCAAAATCCTGCAAATCGGCGATCCCAAGCGCATCTATGACGAGCCCGCCAACGCCTTTGTAGCGGATTTTATTGGCGAGAGCAACATCCTGCGCGGCACCATGGTGCACGATGAGCTGGTCCATTTCAGCGGCAACAATTTCCCCTGCGTGGATGCGGGCTTTGGCGAGAGCGCGCCTGTGGATGTGGTGATCCGTCCCGAGGATATCATGATCGTCGGCGAGGATATCGGCCAGATCAGCGGTGTCATCAAGAGCGTGCTGTTCAAGGGCGTTCACTACGAAATGATGGTGGATTGCGGCGAAACCACCTTCAAGGTGCACTCCACCATCATGCAGCCCCAGGGCTCGCGCGTTGGGCTCAGCATTGTGCCCTACAACATTCACATCATGAAGCCGATGGCTGAGGAGGCGCCCGCCAATGATTGACATGTCTCTCCCGTGGTGGGGCTGGCTGCTGATGGGGGTTGGGCTTGTGGGCTTTGCCGCCATGCTGGTTGTCTCCGTCCGGCGCAACCAGGGGATCAAGCGCAGCCTGTTCGCCTCCCCCTACACACTCTGGATGATCATCTTTACCGTGCTTCCCGTTATCCTGATTGCTTACTACGCCTTTACGGATGCGAACGGTGCGTTTACGCTGGATAATTTCCGCAACTTCTGGGATAGCAACTACGAATCCAACAAAGTAATCCTGGATGCTATGGGAGAGGCGGGAGCCGCCTATATCAGCCGAGGCACCGTGAATGTGGATACGCTGGTATACTCGCTGTGGATGGCGTTCAAATGTACGGCTATCTGCCTGCTGCTGGGCTATCCTGCGGCGCTGTTTATGGCGGACCGCAACATGAAGCTGGGTTCTACGCTGGTTGTGCTGTTCATTATTCCCATGTGGATGAACTTTCTTCTGCGCACCATTGCCTGGATGAGCCTTTTGGAGGACAGCGGCCTTATCAACGCACTGCTCAAAGCGCTGGGCTTTGAAGGCGTACAGCTGATGTACAACTCCGGCGCCGTTTTGCTGGGTATGGTATACAACTTTCTGCCCTTTATGGTGTTCCCCATCTATACGGTTTTAAACAAGATGGACTTTCGCCTTTCCGAAGCCGCTGCCGATCTGGGCTGCAACAGCTGGCAAACGCTGTACAAGGTGGTTATGCCCCTGTCCATTCCCGGCGTTATCAGCGGCATAACGATGGTGTTTATGCCCTCGGTAACCACGTTCTTTATCCCGCGCATGCTTGGCGGTGGCAACACCATGATGTTCGGCGATCTGATCGAGGCCAAATTCCTTGTGGAGGGCAACTGGAACGTTGGCTCCGCCCTGTCGCTGATTATGATGCTGCTGATTCTGATCAGCCTGTCCATTTTGCGCAAGGCTGATCCCAATGGAGAAGGAGGCGGTATCGCATGATCAAGTTTCTCAAGCGGTTCTACCTCGGCGTTGTTCTGGTATTTCTGTATGTGCCCATCGGCGTACTGATTGTGCAATCCTTTAACGCCGGCAAGAGCCGCGCCAAATGGGAGGGCTTTTCGCTTCGCTGGTACGCAGAGCTTGTTCAGGATACGCGAATCATGAACGCGCTGTATGTAACGCTGTCCATAGCCCTGCTGGCCATGATCTTTGCCACCATTTTGGGTACGCTGGCCGCCATCGGCATTTACAGCATGAAAAAGCGTCCGCAGGCCCTTATGATGACGCTGACCAATCTGCCCAACACCATGCCGGATATCGTAACCGGCATCTCGCTGATGCTGTTGTTTTTGTTTACCAAGGTAGAGCGCGGCTATCTGACAATGCTTCTGGCGCATATCACCTTTGATGTGCCCTATGTTATTCTTTCGGTGCTGCCCAAGCTTAAGCAGATGAACAAGCACACCTATGAGGCCGCGCTGGATCTGGGCGCAACACCCACCTACGCGTTGACGCATGTGCTGATTCCCGAGTGCAAGCAGGGCATTATCACCGGAGCCATGCTCGCCTTTACCCTGTCGCTGGACGATTTTACCATTAGCTACTTTACTACCTCCCCGCTGGTCCAAAACCTGTCCACCCTCATCTATTCCGCTGCGCGCAAGGGTATTCAGCCCTCGCTGAACGCTCTGAGCGCTCTAATGTTCATCTCTCTGCTGGTGCTGCTGTTAATCGTTAACCGCCGTACCGCTGAAAACAACTAAACCCAAAAAGGAGGATTTTACCCCATGAAAAAAATGCTGTCCGTACTTCTGCTGCTGGTTCTGCTCCTGCCCGCTTCCGCCTTGGCCGATGAAGTGGTCAACGTGTTCAACTGGGAAGACTACATTGACGAATCCGTGCTGGAACAGTTTAGCGAGGAAACCGGCATCAAGGTAAACTACATGAACTTTACCACCGTGGAGGATATGATTGTACAGGTAGAGGCCAACCCCGGCGCCTTTGATGTGTGCTTTCCCTCCGACTACATCATTGAGCGCATGATCAAGAAGGATATGCTGGCCGAAATCAACTTTGAGAATGTGCCCAACGCCAACCAGACCATCCCCTATCTGCTCAATCCCGCTTACGACCCGGAGAACAAGTACTCCGTGCCCTATCTGTGGGGTACGGTAGGCATTTTGTACAACACCACCATGGTGGATGAGCCCGTTACCTCCTGGAGCATTATGTGGGATACCAAGTATGCCAACAACGTCTTCATGCTGGATTCCATCCGCGATTCCATGGGCGTTACCCTCAAGTCGCTCGGCTATTCCATGAACACGCAGGATATTCCCAGCATTATGGCCGCCAAGCAGAAGCTGATTGAGCAAAAGCAGTCCGGCGTGGTAAAGGCCTATCAGGTGGATGAAACCAAGGACAAGATGGTAGCCGGTGAAGCCGCTCTGGCGCTGGTATGGTCCGGCGATGCGCAGTATGCCATCGACCTCAATCCCGATCTGGCCTACGCCGTGCCTGAAGAAGGCACCAACGTGTGGGTGGACGGCATGGTGATTCCCAAGGATGCCAAGAACAAGGAAAACGCTGAAAAGCTGATCAACTTCCTTTGCCGCCCCGACATTGCCCAGAAAAACTGCGAGTACGTTCGCTATGCCAGCCCCAACGCCGGTGCCATTGATCTGATGGGCGAGGAATATACCAGCAACCCCGTGCAGAACGCCCCCGAGGAGCTGCTGAGCAAATGCGAATTCTTCAACGATATTGAGCCTGCCTTCCTCAGCGTGTACGAGGCGATGTGGATGGAAGTTAAGAATACCAAGTAACCTTTTAAAACCGCTGTTTCGAAACAGCATTCAATCCATAAAAAAGTCCGGTTTTCGCAAAAGCGAGAATCGGACTTTTGATTGTTCAATCGAATAACAGCTGCGCTCCTTGCGTTATTCGTAAAGTTCAATCCATACCGCAGCCGTCTGCAGCTTTCTGCAGAACAACCGTAAAGTGTTCCTGAATCTGGCTGATGCTGCATGCAACCGCTGGAGGAAGGATTTCTTTGATTTCTTCCTTTAGATAGGGATGAAAAACCATACCCGACCATTTTTCACATGTATAGATCAGATCTCCGTCACCGTTTTGCTCGTGCGATTCTTGCAGATAATCTTCGTCCGGGAAATCCAGTGTAAAAATGACCAATCCACCCGGTTTCACAATACGAAGCAATTCGGATACTGCAATCCGTGCATCTTTTTTGGGGAGGTGGTCCAGTACATCCCTGGAAAGAACAGCGTCAAATTCATCGTTTGAATAGCTCGTTTTGCATATATCCGCTGTTTTCAGCCTTGCCTGCGGTGCATAGGCCCTGGCAATTTGAATGGCATCCTCCGAAATATCAAAGCCTGATACCGAAAAGCCATGATTTATAAGCCTTGTACAGTAAATTCCGCATCCGCAACCGGCGTCGCAAACCGTTTTTGCATGATGCTGCTGCAGCAGGGCGATCATCTCATCGGGGCTATTGTCAATGGCGTTACTGTATTCCGAAATCCGTTTGGGATCCACCTTTTTCCATGATTCTGACCAGAACGCGTTCATCGTTTGATCCTCTTCTTCGTCATTCAAACGGCTTTCCCGTTTGGGCGGCATGGCCTTCGCACCCATGCCGATGATGCCGCATAGGGTAAAACAGGGTTCGGGCAGCCCGAGCCTTCTTTACATCACTCCGCGGAAACCCTTGCCAATAATTTCGCTGGTATTGGTGATCAGGATAAAGCAGTGGGCATCCACGCTGCGGGCATACAGACGCAGCTTGACGGCCTGCATGCGGTTGACCACCGTAAGGATGATGGTTTTGTTCTCATGCGTATAAGCGCCTTCTCCATCAATTCTGGTAGCGCCGCGTTTCAGTTCGACCGTAATAAATTCCGTAATCTCGTTGGGCTTGGAGGTAATGATTTGGAAGGCCTTGTGAACCTTGATGTTTTCCAGCACCATATCCACAATGACGGACTTGAGCGCCAGACCCAGCACGCTGAACAGCCCGGTTTCAATGCCAAAAACCACACCTGCCAGAATCGTGATCGAAATATCCACGCAAAGAAGCGCATTGCCAATATTCAGGTTGGTGTATTTGCGCAAAATCATGGCCACGATATCCGTACCGCCGCTGGAAGCCTGCATGTTAAACAGGATTGCGCTGCCAATAGCGGGGAGCGTAACGGAAAAAACCAGCTCCAGCAGGGGCTCGTTCGTCAGGGGGTTGGCAAGCGGTACAACATACTCCAGCCCCCAGGTAATGCAGGAAAGCACCAGACTCACATAAGCGGTGCGCACGCCAAACGAGCGTCCAAACACCAGAAAGCCCGCAATCAGCAGCAGCTGATTGATGATAAATACATAAGCGCCAGGGGTAATACTGGGAAACAGCCGTCCCAAAATAATGGAAAGGCCGCTGACGCCGCCGGTAGAGAAATTGTTGGGGAATTTAAAGAAATACACGCCCAGCGCAACCAGCGCCGTGCCAAGGGTAAGCAGCATATAATCCCTGATGATTTCGCGAATGGATTGTTTTTGCATATCAGTGCCTCCAAAATGGTTTCACTGGCTCTATTTTAGGTGATTCGCTTTGAAAAAGCAAGCTCTATCGTGCAGAAAGGAGGACATTTCCATGTCACCTGTTTATCTTGCCCTCTCGGGAACCGCTTTTACCTTTGCGTCAACCGTGCTGGGCGCCGCAACCGTATTTCTGTTTCGCAAACACATTGCCCAAAGGGTACAGCGCATTTTTCTTGGCTTTGCCGCCGGGGTGATGATTGCCGCCTCCGTGTGGTCGCTGCTGATTCCGGCCATGGAAATGGCGCAGGAGCAAAACATGCGTCCCTGCTGGCTTCCCGCCACAGGCGGATTTGCGCTTGGCGGATTGTTTTTGCTGGCGCTGGACCGTTTGCTTCCCTGCATGCAGGCGGGCGGCCGGGCGCAGGAGTCAGCCAAAAGCTCCTTTGCACGCACAACAATGCTTGTACTGGCTGTAACGCTGCACAACATTCCCGAAGGGCTGGCGGTGGGGCTGGCCTGCGCCCTTGCAAGCGAGAACAGCGCCATTTCCATCTCCGGCGCCCTGGCTCTTTCCACCGGGATTGCGCTGCAAAATTTTCCCGAAGGCGCAGCGGTTTCCCTTCCTCTCAAAAAAGAAGGGCTGAGCAACGCCCGCAGCTTCCTGCTGGGTGTGCTCAGCGGTGTCGTGGAGCCGATTGCCGGCGTAGCGGCCGTGCTCATTTCTGGCAGCGTAACCTGCGTTATGCCCTGGCTTTTGGCCTTTGCCGCAGGCGCCATGATCTATGTGGTTGTAGAAGAACTGATTCCCGAGGCCAATACCGGCCATTACAGTCATACGGGAACACTCAGCGTGATGGCCGGATTTCTGGTGATGATGGTGCTGGATGTGGCGCTATCCTGATTACAGCGTAAACTCCACGCGCACAACCCGGCCGATGAAAGACACCTCCGGCAGCGCTGCGCTTTCGGCATTATACTCGCGGTCGTAGCTTTGCAAAAGCACATTCAGGCCATCGAGCTTTTTCACCTTGCGCAGACAACGGTGCTGCTGATATTCCACCAGCATAATTGCGCCGTCGATGGGGCTGTTGGAAGGCACGATCAGGCACTGATCCTCACGCAAAATGCGGAAGCCGCGCATGCTGTCGTCCGGCGCGGACAGATAAAACACCTTGTCCGGCGCAGAGCCTTCGATGCGCCCATCCATAATGGGCAGCATACGATGTCCCACTTCCTTCATTACGGCATTGTACACAGGCACGCGTCTGAGTACGCTGGTCAGCGCGTCCAGCCAGATGCCGCCTGATACGGTTTCTTCTGTTTTGCTCTGGTACACGGTTTCGGCTTCGCGGACTTCGGGCTTGGGTGCGGCTGCAGGTTTTTTGGGGGTGATGGTTTCCACATCCACCGTTGCAGCAATATCCTCCAGAGAGAAGCCCGCTTCATTGTGTTCCTTCAGGCCCATTTTTTTCAGAATGCGCCTTGCCTGATCATCCGCAATAATGCGTTTGCCTTCCTCCACATCCTTCAAATAGCCCTCGCTTACGCCGCCCAGCTTGGCGACCTGCTTCAAAGTCATTTTTCTGCGCAGTCGTTCCGTGCGCAGCAAATCTCCCAAACGGCTCATGCTTCAAACTCCTTTTTCAGTCTTGATGGCTGTATCACAAAGTATATCACACTTTTTCCGCAATTTCATCCTCAAATCCATCTTTTGCTCCGGCTTTTGGCTCAATGCAGCCTGAATGCTTGTTTTTTTGTGTGATCAATGTTATAATAAAATTTGAAATCCCGAAAGGAGGGTGATTGGTCTTTATGCAGAGCATGACCGGTTACGGCCGCTGCCGCGTATGCTTGGATGGCCGCGAGCTGACCCTGGAGCTTAAAGCAGTCAACCATCGTTTTTTGGATATTTCATTCCGTCTTCCCAAAAACCTGGCGTTTTTGGAGGATGCGCTGCGTGCCCGGATCAACCAGAGCGAGCTGCGCCGCGGCCATGTGGATGTTTTTGTTACCTATCAAAACACCCGTACGGACGCAACAGAGGTGCGCATCGATGCAGCGCTGCTGCAGGCCTTCAACGACGCGCTCAAGAAGGTTCACAAACCACTGGACGGCTTCCGACGGGCGTCTGCCGCCGAGGTGCTTAGCCTGAGCGGGGCACTGAGCGTTTCGCAAGCCGAGGAGGATACCGAAGCCGTTACCGCCCTGGGCTTACAGGCCTTTGACGGCGCTCTGGAGACGCTGATGACCATGCGCACGCGCGAGGGCGAGCATCTGGCACAGGATCTGCTTTCCAATTTGAACGAGCTTGCCGCCCTGCGTGACAAAATCGCCGAACGCGCGCCTTCCGTTCCCGAGGAATACCGCGCTCGACTGACTGCGCGGCTTGAGGAGTGGCAGCTAAACGCCGTGGATCCCCAGCGCGTGGCGCAGGAGGTCGCCATCATGGCCGACCGCTGTGCCATAGACGAGGAGCTCAGCCGGCTGGAAGGGCATATCGCGCAGTTTGCCAGCAGCGTCCAAAGTGGAGCCGAGGTTGGCCGCAAGCTGGATTTTCTGCTGCAGGAAATGAACCGTGAGGTCAACACCACCGGCTCCAAAGCCTCCGACGCCCAGATCGCGCAAGCCGTGGTAGATGCAAAATGCATAATCGAAAAGCTGCGTGAGCAGGTGCAAAATGCGGTGTAAAGCCTGCGAAACACGCACACACGAAAGAGAGGTTCCATCCATGGCGGTTGACGTACAGCGTACTGGTATGCTGTTGATTATCTCCGGCCCGTCTGGCACCGGCAAGGGAACGCTGGTTGAAAAACTGATGAAATCCGATTCCAGCTTTCGCTTTTCCTGCAGCGTAACCACGCGCGAACCCCGCACGGGCGAAATCGACGGCATACATTATCACTTTGTAACCGGGGAACAATTTGACCAGCTGGTAAGCCAGAATGCCTTTCTGGAGCATGCTACCGTTCACGGCAACCGCTACGGCACCCTGCGTAAGCCGGTTGAGGAAATGATGGCTCAGGGGCAAAACGTGCTGCTGGACATTGATACTCAGGGTGCGATCAACGTTATGGAAAACGCGAAGGACTATGTAAGCGTATTTATTCTCCCCCCAAGCTTTACGGAGCTTCGCAAGCGTCTGGAAGCACGCAACACCGATGCGCCGGATGTGATTGAGCGCCGCATGCACAATGCCCGTGGAGAGGTTGCACGGCTGGACCGATACCAGTACACCATCGTCAACGACGATCTGGATACCGCCTTTACGCAGTTGCATCAGATCGTGGAAGCGGAAAAGCTGCGCTCCACCCGTTGCAAAATAACCATTCCCGAATAATCGTCTGCATATAACCCATTTCAATTGAAGGAGGAAACCCTGATGCCTATCGTACAGCCCACCATTGTTGAACTCTGTGAAAAGGTCGACTGCCGCTATACGCTGGTTGTGGAAGCCAGCAAGCGCGCCCGCCAGCTGGTGGATAATGCCCAGCCCCTGATCGATCCCAAGGACATGAAGCCGCTGAAGATTGCTGTTGAGGAAATTAACCGCGGCCTGTTGACCTACGAACGCGACGCCGATCTGGAGGGGTAAAATGCTCAGTGGCAAGCATGTGGTGCTTGGGGTAACAGGCGGCATTGCCGCTTACAAGGCCTGCGAGGTGGTGAGCCGCCTTCGCAAGCTGCATGCCGAGGTGGATGTTATCATGACGCAAAACGCCACCCGGCTGGTACAACCCCTTACCTTTGAAACGCTGAGCAACCGCCCCGTCTGTGTGGATACCTTTGCCCGCGTGGAATCCTGGGATGTGAAGCACATCTCTCTTGCGCAAAAGGCGGATATCATGGTGGTGGCTCCCGCAACTGCCAACCTGATGGCCAAGCTTGCGCACGGCATTGCCGATGATATGCTTTCCACCACCCTGCTGGCCACCAAAGCGCCTATCCTGATTGCTCCCGCCATGAACACTGGAATGTGGACGGCGGCCGCGACGCAGCAAAATCTGCAAACGCTGATCAGTCGCGGTGTAAAAACCGTTGGGCCGGGCAGCGGCTTTCTTGCTTGTGGAGACACCGGTTCGGGGCGCATGAGCGAGCCTGTAGAAATTGTGGAGGCCATTCAGTCCATTCTGTGTCCCAAACGGGATATGGAAGGACTCAGGGTGCTGGTAACCGCAGGCCCTACGGTGGAGCGAATCGATCCCGTGCGTTACCTTACAAACGACTCCTCTGGCAAGATGGGCTATGCCCTGGCCGAAGCCGCTCATCAGCGCGGCGCACAGGTTACGCTGGTTTCGGGGCCGGTTCACATTGCTGCCCCCAACGGCGTTGAGGTGGTGCCGGTTACCTCAACCGCAAGTCTATATGAATGCATGATGGAGCGCTGTGAACAGCAGGATATCATCATTCAGGCTGCCGCCCCCGCCGATTACCGCGTGGAGCATATTGCGGAGCAAAAGATCAAAAAGCAATCCGGCGAGCCCTTTGTGCTGACGCTGGTGGAAAACCCCGATGTTGCCAGAGCCGTTGGCCAACGCAAGCAACCCGGTCAAGTGTTGGTAGGCTTTGCCGCTGAAACGCAAAACGTGATGTGTAACGCCCAGGACAAGCTGCAAAAAAAGAACCTTGACCTGATGGTAGCCAATGATGTGACAGCCGAGGGCGCAGGCTTTGGCGTGGACACCAATATTGTAACGCTGATTACCCGTGACGGCGCCACTCCCCTGCCCAAGATGAGCAAGCGCGAGGTTGCCGAGCACATTCTGGACAAGGCCCTTACCCTTCGTTCATAATCAAAACCACCGGCTAAGCCGGTGGTTTTGATTATGAACGTCGAAAAAGCTCGCCTGAGGCGATCTTTTCCGACGGGAATGCACCATTTGCCTACTCGCCTACGGCTCGCCGGGCGGCAAATGGTGTAAGGAAAGCCTTGCTGCGCAAGGCAACCGAGCCCACCGCACAGGTCGCTGGGCTCGGAACAAGAGTCGGAGGGCTGCAGCCCTCCGACACCTCCCAGAGGGTTTATCAACAGCCTTCGTTCATAAACAAAACCACCGGCTAAGCCGGTGGTTTTGTTTATTCGTAATTCTCAAATCTTCTGCACCACACATACTTCGAGATGGCGCTGTTCTGCGCACTGTGGACATGGGTACACAGCAGATCCCGGATGTAAGGCGGCAGAACACGGTTGAACTTGACCTCCAGGATCATTTCATCATGATCGAAAGCCGGAACCGTAGGGACATAGGGATTGAACAGATCGTTGGAATACAGACCGGTGTGGAGCTGCTTGTCAAAGGTGATGCGCACCTCCTCGGCCGGATGGATGTAGGCCTCGCGCACATAATCCACAATGACGGCCGGCTTGAGGCCGTTAATCGCCATTTCGCGATAGACATCGCGCAAAAGGCCGCTGCGCGTGCGTTCCAGCCCCGTGGGATCGCCGGCAATCAACTGCTCCGCCAAAAGCCTGGGAATACCGATGGAGCGCTTGGAAATCAGCTGTCCCACCTTGGTTTTGCACTCCATGCGGATAACCTTATCCGAAAAGTTGTAGATGCGGATGCGGTACTTGTCACGATTTTTAACGCCGTCCAGCTTATCAAGCAGCGCATCATTGAAACGCGTGTCAAAATACAGCGAACGAATATGGTATTCGTTGTTTTCATCGCCGTTGGGATCCTTCCACAGGGTATGGCGGAGTACACGGCTCAGCACCTCATATTCCAGCGGATTGATAAAGAATTTCAGTTCATGCCTAAGAGGCACAGAAATGGCCATAATCGGGTCTCCTTATCAGGCGCCCACTTCGCTCTGGCAGGCAACCAGCGTGGCATCGTGCACGCCCTCAATATCCAGCATGCGGGTAACAACCTCGGTTTTATCGCTCAGGCGTACCTCGTAGGTCATCTCCGCGCCCGCACGGGTCAGGGTCTTGGAGCGCAGCTTGTGGCTCTTGACGCTACGGCCCAGCTCGCTCTGGATGGCGCCCTCGCAGTACTCATCATAGTGCAAAACCAGCAGATAGGCGTTGGGATTGGTAAATTTGACAAAGGTGAGCACAAACATCAGCACCGAAATGCAAAGCACAACTATCAGCGCAATCAGATGCAGGCCCGCGCCCAGCAGAATGCCCATGGTAAGCGCCCAGAACATGTAAGCGGTATCCAGCGGATCCTTGACAGCCGTACGGAAACGCACAATGGACAAGGCGCCCACCATGCCCATGGACAACGCGATATCGCTTTTGATACACATAACCACGGGGGTGGTGATCAGGGTAAGCATCACCAGGGTAAGGGTGAAGGAAGGGCTGTAGAGCACGCCGCGGTAGGTTTTGCGGTAGACGATCGCGATGATGATGCCGGTGACAAACGCCAGCCCCAGCGCGATAAACAGATCGGCAGGTACGATGGATTTGAACTGAGCGGCCAGGCCGGAGGCCTGCGCCAGAGAAGTGGCCCCGGCGGCCGTAAGAAGAGAAGTGGACAGCATGGGAAAATCCTCCTTTGTGGGTTCAATTGATGTTACCTTATCCTTTTGGGATTGTCAACCTTACAGGATGGCATCGGCAGGCATTTCGGGTTTTTCTCCGAAATAAATAACCATCTGGCCATCGGACAGGCCAAACTGCTCCTGAACCATGTCGTAGAAAAGCGTGGGCCGCTTTTTAAGCACATTGCGGGTATAATCCAGGCGCTTGTACCAGTAGCTCATGGCTCCCTCCGGCGTGGTGGGAGAATCGGAGTTGATGTTCTTGTCGTTCTCCTCCGCCCAGCGCGCAAAGTGCAAAGACATTTCCGGCTCCAGCGTGGCTGCCATTTCATTAAACAGCTCCGTCATGAACTCAGTCGTGAAGGTCTGGTAGATTTCACCCAGCCGCATCAGGAACCTGTGCTTCATTTCATCGTTTTCCAGCAGTTTTCGGATCAGCGTGTTGTTGATTTTTTGCTGGCCCGCACCGTTTTCCTTCAGATAGCTCTTGGGACTGTTAAAGGAACTGTTGAAAAGGCCGTAATCGGCGTCGTAGAAAATCCAGCGCCACTTCTGCCCCTCGCCATCCAGCTTGTAGAAGCGGATGTTGCCGGGGTCGGAGTTGCCAAAGAACATTTCAAAAGCCATGTAATCGAAATAGTTGTCTACATCAATGTTGTCCAGGATGTACTGCAAATCCTTTTCGTTCTTTCCGGGAGAAGATGCCTCCACCCGCTTGATCATGGCCTTGTATTCCTTGTTGGAGCCCCAGTTGACGGTTCCGCTGGCCTCGAGGATATCCATGTTGTCCGCCTCATCCAGCGAAAGTCCTTCATGTTGCGCCACAAAGAAGCGGTCCACGCGCTCGCGCAGGTTGTAATGCCCCCAGTAAACGCCGTTGAGGTACACAACCACCGGCTTCCACTCCTGATAGATCACCGTGCTCGGTGTTTCGCTGATCTGGTTAAAGCGCTTGATTAGTTGGCTCTGGAAGGCATCGTTAAAGCGGGTCCATACGCAGTCGTTACCGCTCATGCGCAACACAAAGCTCTTGTACTGCGTAAACGGCAGATCCTCAAACAGCTGTGCTTCAAAATATTTGCTGCCGTACTTGGCCTTGGAACGCACCTTGAAGGTTTTTTGCGGCATATCCAGGCTGTACTGGCCCTGCAGGGCAAACTCGCAATCCTGGCTGATCAGGGTGCTGCCGTCCTTGCCAAAGTATTCAATATGGCAGGGGCGCTCGCGCTTGCCCACATCATCGCGGCGGTAAAGCGGGTATTCGCCGGTATCCAGCTTGAAGGGCAGCTTGCCCGGCTCCTTGACCAGCGTGCCGCCTATGGCCAGCATGCCGTCCGTTTCGCTCCACAGCTCCTCGGGATCCGCCACAATGCTTACAATCGGAAAGGCGTGGTAGAGGTTGAGCAGATAGCTCTGGGTGATTGTTTCGCTGGGCTGCAGCATACCGCTTGGGTCAAAGGCGCGGGCACGCAGGATGGCTACGCGATTGATGGCAATAACGTTTCCTTCGGTATAAAGGGTCCCGTTTTCCGGCGTGGGAATGGAACCGTCGTTGGTATAGTACACCATGGTATTTTCGGGAACGGAGATGGAAACCTGAACGGAGTCTTTATATTCGCCGCCGGGCAGGGAAAAAGCCGGATTGGATGCGTAGCCGTAATAACCCGTGCCATTGGCCTCGCCAGGCGTAGGAGCGTCATAGTAATAGAAGCCGCTGTAGCCAAGCGTGCGGCCGTAGCTGTGATCCGTGGGAATCAAACTGAGGGGAATGCGATCCAGCACGCGGCCGGTTGGGTCGCAGAAGGTAATGGTTTCTCCGCCTGCGCGGGAAAGCTTGAAATTGGCATGAAATTCGTTCAGGGTTGTCAGCCCGGGCTGATCATCCAGAAAAATAACCTTGTATTCGCCGGGCAGGATATAGCTGCCCTCTGGAAACTGCCACTTGCGCGGCCTTGAAAGCCTGTCGCTGAGACCGTAGTTGGACAGATCTACGGTCTCAGCGGTGGTGTTATAGAGTTCGACATAGTCGGCAACTGCGCCGGAAGGGCCAAGGGCCACGTTATCATTGCTGGCCACAACCTCGCTGATGATAACGCCGGTAAAATTGTACGCACGGTAAATGGATTCAGCCTGCGCCTGTCCGGCAATATTATTGGGCTGACCCGGGGTGGTTAACTGGAAAAGACGCCAATCACCCACATCGCTGCGGCCGTAGGACTGATCCTCCGGAATGTTTTCAATGCTTACGCGGTCTACAAGCCGGCCATGGCTATCACTGAGCACAAGGGTTTCACGCTCGGCAGAAATGGAGAAGTTGCTGTGGGGAATGCCGTTTTGCTGCAGCTTGTCCTTGCCGGAGCAGTACACCAGATAGTAGCCGCCTGCCGGAATGGTTGCGCCATCCGGGAACCGCCATTTCATGGGCTTGTTTTCCTTGTCGCTCAGATAATAGCCCGTAAGAGAGATGGGATGTTCGGTGTTGTTTTTCAGCTCAATCCAGTCCACAATTTCGCCGTCCTCATCGGGAATGCCGATGGCCGGATCCGGGCAGACCTCGTTGATTACCAGATCACCGCCCTCAATGGCATTTTCGTAGCGATAGGCAATAAAGCCCTCCTCGCTGTTTTCAAAGCCGGGGCTGTAAAAGCTGGTGGTTTCGTAGTAGCGAACGCCGTCCTCATCCACACTAGAAAGCGAATAGCTGGTGTCCGCCGTCATGGTGGGCGTGGCAAGCTCATCAATCAGGTACATATCGGGATCATACAGATAGATATGATCGCCGGCGGAGGAGATTTTGAACTTGCCGTGGAAGGGCTTGGACGGATCCAGCTGATAGCTGTCCGAGGCAAACACAATCACCCGCTCCCCCGCCTTAAGCGTATAGGCCGGGAAGGGAAAGGTGATGCGGTCGGTGCGGTTGGTCAGCATAATGCCTTCCATATCAAGATCAGCTCCGGTGCCATTATACAGCTCGAGCCAGTCATGAAATTCGCCGTTTTCATCCGGCACGGCGGAATTGTTGGCCGCCATCACCTCGCTGATCACCAGGCCATCGTAAATCACGCTGCCCACATGCCGGCCGGCCTGCTTGGGAAATATGAAATACATCACCGCCAGAACCGCGATAAACATAATCAGCAGCGGAACAACGCCATGCGATCTGTTTTTTTTCTTCCTTTTTGGATTGCCGGGCCTGTAATCCTGCTTTGGGCGGCGGCTGACCGGGGTGGTCATGTCGTTGCGCGAAGCGCGGGCAGGCGGGGTATTGTATTGCATACGATCCCTCCTTTCCTGTGTAAACGTCAACATTGGCAGCCGCAGGGCTGTCCTGCAAACTGCCAATGTCCATTATATCATATCCTGTTACCATTGAAAATGCCCAATTTGTATCAATTGCAGGGGCAAGACCTCGCAGCACGGTTACACAGAGGGCCTGCGCTGCTCCTGCTTTTGCCTGCGGAGGGCAGATACGTTTTCAACAACCGTGAGCGCAGCACCAACCAGAACGCTCAGATAGTAGGTGCAGAAGCGCCAGATCATAAGCGCCACAAACAACAGCGCATCCGGGAAAATGCCCTGGAACAGCACCGCAAAACCGCCCTCCTGCGCGCCGCTGGCGCCCGGCAGGGGTGTATAGCCCGCGCCTATGTAAAGAAGCACGCCCATGGTAATCAGCTGCGCGCTGTTTACGCCCTGAAGGCCCAGCGCATGGTATACGGCAAGAATTACCAGCATCAGGCTCATCAGATGGCCAAGGGCAATCAGGCATTGCACCAGCAGATCGCGCGGGCGGCGCATCATCATCTGAACGCTGCTCAGGAAGCTGGCGCAGTGGTTTTCCCATTTTTCGCGCGAAGCCTCCGGGTGCTTGCACAGATGCAGCCTGACCCCAATGCGGATGCAACGGTCAATCAGCCAGCGCACCGCCTTTTGGCTGATAGCCATCAGCGTGACCATGCCAATGGTAAAGGAGTTGGCCACATACCCCAGCACAATAAACCACAGGCTGCCCTGCGCATGCTCGCGCACAAAACCGGCGTTTGTAATCCATAGCACCGTGCCGGTAACCAGCAGCACCACGTGAAACACCACAAACTTGACCGCCATTCCCGAGCCGCTGATGCCCACAGGCACGCCGTGCTTGCTCAGGGTATACATTTCCAGGGGCTGTCCGCCGGTTGCGCCGGGGGTAACGTCGCTATAATAAATGCCGATCATGGCCGCGTACAGACAATGGCGCAGCTTGACGGGATAGTTCATAACCCGCAAAAAATGGTACATGTTCAGCGCGTTAAACAGCACATACAGCGCCCAGCACGCCACGCAAAGCAGCAGATATGGCAGGGAAAGCCGCCTGAGTGCGGCAGAAAGCTCTTCCAGATCGTTTCCGTTCAGACCAATGCCAACCACAACAGCCAGCGTAACCAACAGCAGCAGAAAGCTGAAAAGCTGCTGTACATTTCTTTTTTCTTTCTTCTTCATATCATCTCAGCGAACATGGTATACATAGTTTTCCTTGCGGGGACGGACGGAAGGGTCAGGGCCATCAGCATATCCCAGAATGCAGTTGCCAATGCCCTCATAATCGCCCTGGATGCCCAGCTCCTTCAGGATGGCCTTGCCCTCCTCGGAATCGAACATTTCCCTGGCGCGGTGAATCCAGCAGCTGCCTACGCCCAGTTCGTGGGCGGCCAGCATCAGGTTGCCCATCACAAGACTGCCATCATACACGGCGGTGCGAACTTCTCTGTTGGCCAGCACTACCAGCACCACGGGCGCGCCATAGAAAGGATCGCTGTCCGTTCCCATAACCCGGGCATTCATTCTGGACAGCCGGTCGCGCAGCTCGCGGTTGGTAACGGCTATGATGATCGGGGATTGCCGGTTCATGCCGGTGGGTGCATAGGTGCCGGCTTCAAGGATTTTGTTGAGAATTTCATCAGGAACAGGATCCTGTTTGTATTTGCGGATGCTTCTGCGGCTAAGCATATTCTCGATCGCAGTGCTCATCAAAGGGTCCCCCACTTTCTTCGTTCAGGATACATTCAGTATATCATCACCTGTTTTTCAATTCAATAAAACAATGAGTGAATTATCGTTAGATTTCTCTTAGAAAAATGTGGAACCCGCTTTCCCGCTCTTGACATTTTCCTGGGCATAGGATATACTTCCAATCCGAAAATGAAAACCATTTTCAGTTTATTTGGAGGAAGGATACGCCATGTCGCAACGCGGCGCTTATCAAACCAGGCAGCAGGAGGCCATTGAACGCCTGTTTTCCGACCGGCCGGAGGAGTGCCTTACAGCGGAGGACGCTTATCTGGCCTTGCGCGAAAGCGGGCTGGAAATTGGCAAAACCACGGTATACCGTTCCATTACACGCCTGTGTCAAACCGGCCGCCTGCGCCGCTATGTGCCGCACGACAGCGGCACTGCCGCCATGTTCCAGTACAACCCCTGTCACGAGAGCCATCTGCACATCCGCTGCATCCACTGCGGCGCGCTTGCCCACCTGCACTGCGAAGAGGTAGAAGCGTTCTCCCGTCACCTGACCCAGCACCACGGCTTTGTGCTGGATGAGGGCCAGACCATCCTGTACGGCTGCTGTCAAAACTGCCAGACCAAATGAAATGAGGAAACCCATGAACCGAATCCTTTCCCTGCTTCTGTGCCTGATGCTGTGCTTTCCAGCGTTTTCATCCGCAGAAGAAGTGTCTCTTTCCATTATCGCTACCAACTTTCCCGCCTTTGATTTTGCCCGTTCCCTTGCGGGCAGCACGGCGGATATGCAAATGCTTCTGCCGCCCGGCAGCGAAAGCCACAGCTACGAACCCACTCCGCAGGATATCATCGCCATCCAAAGCTGCGATCTTTTCATCTACACCGGCGGCGAGAGCGACAGTTGGATTGAATCCATCCTTGCTTCCATGGGAAGCAGCGCCCCACAAACCTTTCGGATGAGCGATCAGGTAACGCTGCTTGCTTCCGAAACCACGGCCAGCATGGAGCACAGTCACGGCCACGAGCACGATGAGCTGTGGCAATGCTCCGATCCGGAGCACATCCACGAGGAAGGTCACATTCACGAGATGGATGAGCATGTGTGGACGTCCCCCAAAAACGCGATGCGGATTACCGCGGCTTTGAAGGACATGCTCTGCCTGCTCAATCCCGTTGCCGCATCGGTGTATAACGCCAATTTTGCGGCTTATCAGGCGGAGCTTGCCAGGCTGGATTCGGCTTTTGAAGAGATTGTCGCCAGCGGAAAGCGCGACCTGATCCTCTTTGGCGATCGTTTTCCCCTGCGCTATTTTGCGGATGCGTACCATCTGCGCTACGACGCTGCCTTCCCCGGCTGCAGCGAGGACAGCGAGCCCAGCGTGCGCACCGTTATCTCGCTGGTGGATACCATCCGCCGGGAGCAGATTCCCGTTATCTTTTACATTGAGTTTTCCAGCCGGCGCACGGCGGATATCCTTGCCGAAGAAACGGGCGCAAAGCCCCTGCTGTTTCACAGCTGTCACAATGTGTCCGCCGGAGAGATGCAGGATGGCGCGACCTACCTAAGCCTGATGTGGCACAACACTGAAGCGTTAAAGGAGGCGCTGAACTGATGGCGCTGATCACCTGTGAAAAGGCCTGCTTTGCCTATGAAGGACGCAACGTTATCCAGGATCTGGACCTGAGTATTGAGCGCGGAGAATACCTGTGCGTGATCGGCGAAAACGGTTCCGGCAAGAGCACGCTGATCAAGGGGTTGTTAGGCCTGCTGGCCCCTGTGCGGGGGCGCGTCAGCTACGGCGACGGGCTTACCCGTTCCGAGATTGGCTATCTGCCCCAGCGCACCGATGTACAAAACGATTTTCCAGCCTCCGTTTGGGAGGTTGTTACCAGCGGCTGCCGTGGACGTAGCCTGTTTTTGAACGCCGGCATGCGCCGCACAGCGCAGCGCAGCATTGAATTGCTTGGCATTGACGGCATTCGAAACCGAAGCTTTATGGAGCTAAGCGGCGGCCAGCAGCAGCGTGCCCTGCTGGCCCGCGCGCTGTGCGCTACCCGCAGTCTGCTTTTGCTGGATGAACCGGTGGCCGGGTTGGATCCGCTGGTGACCCGCGAAATGTATGGCATCATTTCCATGCTGCACCGAGAGCATCAGCTGACCATTGTGATGATCTCGCACGATATCGGCGCCGCGCTCCGTTTTTCCGATCGCATCCTGCATATGTCGCAAAGCGGTATTTTTCTTGGCACACCGCAGGATTACCGCCAATCCGAGCTGGGACGCGCTTTTGCAGGAGGTATCCGCCATGATTGAAACGATCGCCACCATGTTCAGCTATCACTTTATGCAGCGTGCGCTCATTGTGGGCGTGCTGGTTTCCCTGTGCACGGCGCTGCTGGGCGTAAGCCTGGTGCTCAAGCGCTATTCCATGATCGGTGATGGGCTGAGCCATGTGGGCTTTGGATCGCTGGCCATCGCTACCGCGATGGGGCTTTCCCCCATGATTGTCACCATTCCTGTGGTTGTGGTTGCCGCTTTTCTGCTTTTGCGGCTGAGCACGCATGGCAAGCTGAAGGGCGACGCCGCCATTGCCATGATCTCAACCGGCTCGCTGGCTGTGGGCGTTATCGCGCTGTCGCTGAGCACAGGCATGACCAGCGACGTCAACAACTACCTGTTTGGCAGCGTGCTGGCCATGAGCGTTTCCGATGTACGGCTGAGCGTTGTGCTGGCTGTGATTGTGCTGCTTTTGTTTGTGGTGTTTTACCGGCAGATCTTTGCCGTTACCTTTGATGAAACCTTTGCCCGCGCCACAGGCAGCCACGCTCAGGCCTACAACATGCTGCTGGCGCTGCTTACCGCCGTTACCATTGTGCTTGGCATGCGCGTAATGGGCGCAATGCTCATTTCCAGCCTGGTCATCTTTCCTGCGCTCACGGCCATGCGCGTGTGCAGAAGCTTTCGCAGCGTAACCATCTGCGCGGCCATCGTATCGGTGTTTTGCTTCTTTATCGGGTTGTTCCTGAGCTATCTGCTCTCCACCCCTGCCGGAGCCAGCGTGGTTGTGGTAAACATTCTGGCCTTTCTCCTGTTTGCCATTTTGGGCAGACTGCGCCGGTAATTCCTGTCTGTAAACAGCAAGCCCTGCCGGGCGCTTCATGCCGGCAGGGCTTTTCCTTGGTTTAGCGGCAGCAGCCGCAGCCGCGGCTGCCCGTGTTGCAGGCAGCGTTGCGAATGGAAACCTCGTCGTTGTTGCACAGCGAGGCAGGCGGGAAGAGCGGCAGGCTGAAGAACTCGTCGCACACATTATCCGCAAATTCCTCGCAGGGTGGAATGGGACAGAAGCCGTAGGACGGGATCAGGATCTCCACATTTGCCAGCACCTTGAGCACAACCGTCACGCACACCGTGAGGCTGAAACGGTTGTTGCCCAGATAGGTGCCCGCCACGCAAATGGCGCTTACCATGCTCTCCAGGCAGTACGGAACAATCGATTCATCGGGGATGGACAGCAGAACGTCCTTGTCAACGGTGATTACACCCTTGCCGATATACTCCTGGCAGCGGCTGTCGACAAACAGGATGTCAATGGGTACATCAATTTTGCAGCGCACGCGGGCAAAGCAGGGGCGGTCGCACAGGCGTTCCACGGTAAGGTTGCGGATGGTGCCCTCCGTGGTGTTGGAGCGGCAGGATTCAAACGTGATGGGCGGTACAGGCGCTGATGTAGGCGCAACGGTTTCGGTTGTGTCGGAGCACCCGCAGCCGCAATTGCATCCGCACCCGCAGCCGGTGTTGCAATTGTTGGCTACCATCGCGTAGCTGGTGATGATGACTTCCTTGTTATCCAGCTGTTCCTGCTGCAGGCAGCTGTCGTACACGCGCTTTACCTGAACGCAAACCTTTTCCTGCAAGCCGTCCATAGCATTGCCGGAGATGGCGCCGGGACAGGCGCAGGGGTTGCCGTTCTTATAGCTGTAGAAAGACATTGGCACGCCTCCTTCTTCTTATCGGCCGCAGGATACGCCGGGTTGCGTTCCTTGCCGCCGTTCATTGACACAGTATGTCAACGCCTTGGGAGGGTGCAAAAACGGATGAAACGATCTGCTCCACGCAGTAGCCCATGGATTGCAGCTGCGCAATAATGCTGTCCTGGGGCAATACAAGGTGCATGAGCCCTACGGTTACCAGATAGCTGTGCGGCCCGTCGCTTTCGAGCATCACCTTCAATTTTTGAGCCATCTGCTGATTGCGCGTTGTCATCAGCGCCTGATGGTATTCCTCTGCCAGTTCGGGCGAGGTTTCCTCGCGAAGGCCATGAATGTAGGAATCCGCAAAAGCCTGCGCGTTTCCTTCCTTCCACCAAAGCGGCCATTGATCAATATCCCTGTCCGTTCCGGAGATTTTATCGGGATGGAGCACCGCCTGGCAGGCGCTGGAAAGCAGGTATTCCTGTAACGCGGGGCTAAAACGCTCCATCAGCTGCAGCTGCTCCTGAACCGTTTCCAAATATTCGATGGTCTTGCCGTCCGCCTGCCTGCGCACCATGTTTTCCACTCCAAGGGCCGATGCCGTCCGGCTGCTTCCCGCATCCATCTGCTGCGCGGCAGCGGCAACGGTCAGCGTGCTGGTAACCGCCCAGGGCTTCATGGCTTCAAAAGCGGACATCTCGTAGCCAAGCCTTTGCGCGGCTTTTTCCAGCTGTTCATAGCATTCCCCGCTTACCAGGGAGGACAGCGCTTTCTCGCTCTTCATCAGCTCCGCGGTAGCGGCCGCTGCCCCGGGGCTTGCCGTATCACACTCAAACACCAATACATCGGCGTTTTTCAAAGCGCTGCGGATGGATTGGCTCATGGGGTACATTTCCCGGCTGCCCACATGAATGCTGCCCAGCAGGTACATCTCGTTTTTGCCGCCGGTTACCCGGTAAAATATGCCCTCGCCCGGGTCACGGGCAAGCTGATTGGCCGCTACGGCAGCCGCCAGAACGCCCGCCATGAGCAGGCCGTACTTCCAGATTTTTTTCACACGAGTTCCTCCAATGCCAAAGCCACCTGGGCAATAGAGCCATCGCTAACCTGCCACTCCGCAGGCAGCATGGATGCGTATTCCCACTGGTGATAGCGTTCGTCCAAAAGAAGCACTATGCCGCTGTCTGTTTCGGAGCGGATCACGCGCCCCGCCGCCTGCAGCACCTTCTGCATGCCCGGAATGCGGCACGCATAGGCAAAACCGTCACCAAAATGAGTTTGATAGCAGGCACGAACGGCGTTGATCCGCGCACAGGGCACGGGAAGCCCCACCCCCACAATAACCGCATTTACCAGCTGGTTGCCCGGTAAATCGATACCCTCGCTGAACAATCCGCCCAGCACACACAGGCCTACCCGTACGGTATGGCCATCCGAAAAGGCTGAGAGAAACGCATCGCGGTCTTCCTCCCCCATCTCCCGGCGCTGCACCCACAATTCCGGCAGGCGGTCGATATCCAGTCGCCCCGATACCAGATTGAGATAGGCATAGCTTGGAAAGAAAACAAGCGTATTGCCCGGATGCGCCTCCAACAGCTCATGAATGATCTGCGCGATCTGCGCCGCGCTTTCCTCGCGCCGCTCAAAGCGTGTGTTTATCCTGCGGCGAATCACGCGCAGGCGCTCCGGCGGAAAAGGAGACGGAAGGGCAAAGCAGGCGTCCTCGTCAGTTCCGCCCAGCATGCGCTTCATGGCGGGCAGCGGGTTAAGCGTGGCCGAAAAGAACACCGTGCCGCGAAGGCCCCTGGTAATGCGGCCAATTTCTTTGCCGGGCAGCAGGCAGTAAAGCGTAAGCGTACGTTCCTTGCCGTGCTTTTCCACAAGGATGGCATAATCCTCATCCAGGTGCTCGTGTGCATACAGAAATGGCAGGCACAGACGAATCAGATTTTGCATCCCGGCCTGCGCAACCGCGGCAACAGCCTCATCCAGCACCGCCTGCGTCTGGCTGGCGATGCCCTCCGGCGGTTTTCCAAGCACGGTTTCATTCCCCGCGCACTCCAGATTGCGCAAAGCGTGAAGCAGCGTGGTCAAGCTGCGGTACACGCCGTTTTTGCGTCCATACTGCTTTCCATAATCCGCCCGGATGCGGCCAAGCTCGCGGCTGTCCAGCACCCCCGACAGGTTGTCCCGGACCCGGTCAACCGTGTGATGCGCCTCGTCCACCAGCAGCGTAAAATTCTTTTGTCTTTGAAACAGCCGTTTGAGCTGGGCGAAGGGGTCAAACGCATAATTGAGATCCATCAGGATCACATCCGCTATTTCGCTCAGTGCCAGAGAAAACTCAAACGGACAGAGGGTATACTTCTGCGCGATCTCCAGAATCAGCTGTTCATCCCAGACCGCTGCATCCATTGACAAAAGCGCCTCGATGGCATCGCCCTGACGCAGATAATGCCCTTTGGCCCGTGGACAATCATCAGGATGGCAGCGTGAGAGCGTGGGACAAAGCTTTTCCCTGGCCGTAAGCACACACGAGCGCGCTTTCATTCCCTGCGCGCTCATGCGCACGAGGGCGTTCAGCGGGCTTTGACGCGCCGTATTGCGCGCCGTTAGATAAACCACGCGCTCGGTCAACCCCGTACCGAGCGCTTTGAGCGCCGGATACAGCACCGCTGCGCTTTTGCCCGTGCCGGTAGGCAGACTGGCAAACAGGCGCTTTTTGCGCGATATGGCCGTGTAAACCTGTGCCGCAAGCTCGCGCTGCCCCTTGCGGTAGCTTTGAAAGGGAAACGCCAGCGCGTTCAGGCTTTGGTTTCGCTGTTGCCTGTGCAAAAACTCCCGCACGGCAAAACGTGCATAGAGCGCAAGCATCGCGTTCATTTCCGTTTTCAGCGTCTGTGCCGAAAGCCGCTCGTCAAAGCTGCGCTGAACCTCGCCGGCTTCATTGACATAGCATATGCTGATCTCAACCGCTTCGCAGCCCTTTTCTTCCGCAAGCATTGCGGCATAGCACAAAGCCTGCGCGCGGTGCTCCGTACGCGCCGCCTCCGGCGGAAAACAACACAGCTTGATCTCCTCCACAAAGGGGATCTCTCCATCTACAAAGGCGTCCATGCGGCCAAAAACCTGTATGCAGGCTCCTTCGATCTGGTACACATGGCGGATGATCCGCTCCGTCTCGCCGGCATAATCCGCCTGACGGGCACGGTGCGCCTGCGCACCCGTCAGCATGGCATCGGTATCCACTGCGGGGATGATGTCCGGCTCGAAACACGAAAAGGCCACCAGCTCGCGTACGGAGATTTTGAATATCTCTTCCACGGCAGTGGCCTCCTTTGGATGTCAGTTTCAGTCTCTTTTGTTTCTGCGTGCGATAACGAGCAGCCTTAGCAGCTGCAGCAAACTGCTGATAGCGGACGCTACATACGTAAGCGCGGCGGCATTGAGCACAGCCCGGGCGCCTCCAAGCTCCTCCTCGTTGAGGTATCCGCCCTCGCGCAGGGCGCGGATGGCACGGGAGCTGGCGTTAAACTCAACGGGCAGCGTAACCAGCGCAAACAAAAGCGTAAGGCCAAAGCAGATGATACCCGCATAAACCAGCGGTTCCCAGCTGAACAGAATGCCCAGAAGGAAAATGGGAAAATACAGGTTGCTGCCCAACTGAACCACCGGCACCAGCGCAGAGCGCAGCTTAAGCGGCGCGTAGCCCTCCTGATGCTGCATGGCGTGGCCGCACTCATGTGCAGCAACGCCAATGGCGGCCACGCTGGATGACCCGTATACGGAGGTGCTCAGGCGAAGCACATTGCTGCGGGGATCATAATGATCCGTAAGCGTTCCCTGCGTTTGCTGAATGCTGACACGGTCGCAGTTGGAGCGGTTAAGCAGCATGCGGGCCACGCCTTCGGCGGTATAGCCGCTGCCGGAGAGTACGCGCTGATACCTGTAAAAAGAAGAATTGACCTTGTACTGCGCCCAGATGCCAAGCAGCAGTCCCGGAATAACCAGGAGCATGGTCCAATCAAGATAATACATGGTTTTCCTCCTTGCGGTCCAAAACAAAACCTTGCCATTCACCTACAGACTGTCGGTACGCCGGAAATCCACCACCCAGCGATTTTTCTTCCGAATCAGTCGGCACCGGGCCGGGCTCGGAAACCTGTTTCGGCGGAAAGAACCTGGCAGCACACCTTTAAACAGCCTGATATTAGCATACACCATTCTGTGCAAATTTCAAGCCTCGAATGCCAAAATGTCTTTTTCGGGGGATGTATACCGCTTCCTGCCTGCGGACAGCCTATCCGTAAGGAGGAACGGTTATGCAGAAACATTTTTCCGATGCCGTAAGGGACTGGCTGTTGATTTTAACAGGCGCAGCTGTGCTGATTGCGGCGCTGATCCTGCCGCTTCGCCTGGCGCTGTCGGAGAATCTAACCTCCGAGGAGCAGCGGCTGATCGATGCCTGGCGAAACGGAGAGATCATCCGCATTCACATCATTGCCAACAGTGATTCGCCCGTTGACCAGGCGCTCAAGCTCAAGGTACGGGACGCGCTGATTGACGCGTTTGGAAGCCTTCTCAGCCGCGCCGGAGAACAGGGCGGGGATGTTGTCTTTGACCTGCTTGAAAAAAACGTCGGGGAGATGTGCAGGGTTGCGCAGGCGTGCGCAATCCAGAACGGATTTTCAGGAAAGGTTAGCGCCGAGGTGGGGCTGCTTGCGCTGCCCGAAAAGCAATACGGCAGCGTTACCCTGCCCGCCGGAGAATACCGCGCCCTGCGCGTAACGCTTGGACAGGGCGCGGGCCAAAACTGGTGGTGCGTGCTGTATCCTCAGCTATGCCTTGCGCTTGCCCAGACGGATTCGGGCGGGGAAAGCGATTTCATGTGGCTCTCCGGGCAGATATTCCGGCATTGGCTGCTCGTGGGCGATTAAGAGCATTTGTACCTGTGCATCCGGGAGGAAATATGCTATAATCATAAAGTATTCCCACATGCGGAGGTTCGTGGAATGTCTCATTCCTTTTTACCCATCACCCCGGCAGAGGTCAAGCAGCGCGGCTGGGACAGGCCGGATTTTGTCTATGTTGTCGGCGAGGCCTACGTGGATCATCCGTCCTTTGGCCACGCCATCATCAGCCGCGTGCTGGAAAACGCCGGCTACCGCGTGGCCATGCTCTGTCTGCCGGATTATCACAGTGCGGAGCCCTTCCGGCTGTTTGGCGAGCCGCGTCTGGGCTTTCTGGTTTCCTCCGGCGTGATCGACAGCATGGTCAATCATTACACCGTTGCCAAAAAGCGCCGGCAAACGGATGCGTACGCTCCCGGCGGCCGGGCCGGGCTGCGTCCCGACCGGGCGGTGACGGTCTATTGCAACCGCATTCACGAGGCCTATCCAAAATCACCCATTCTGATCGGCGGCGTGGAAGCCTCGCTGCGCCGTTTTTCTCACTACGACTACTGGGATGACAAGGTGCGGCGCAGCGTGCTGGTAGACAGCGCCGCTACCCTGCTGCTCTACGGTATGGGTGAAAAGACTATTCTGGACTGCTGCGACTGGGTGGCGCGCGGCATGCCGCAGCACGAGCGCTCCTCATTGCGCGGCGTATGCTACATGGCCAAGGAACCGCCCAAAAACGCAATCCTGCTCCCCTCTCATCAGGAGGTTGCCAGCGATAAGCGGGTCTACTGCCGCGCCTTTCTTACCGAATATCAGGAGCAGGACCCCATCCGCGGGCAGGCGCTTTGCCAGCAGCAGGATCCTCAGCGCTTTATGGTACAGAATCCTCCGGCCATGCCCCTGTCCCGGGAAGAACTGGATAGCGTGTACGATTTGCCCTTTACCCGTCAGGCGCATCCCAGCTACGACAAGCTGGGCGGCGTACCTGCCCTTCAGGAGGTTCGCTTTTCCCTGAGCGCCACACGCGGCTGCTTTGGATCGTGCAATTTCTGTGCGCTTACCTTTCACCAAGGGCGCATCGTAACCTCCCGCAGCGAAGAATCTCTGCTGAAGGAAGCAAAGCTGCTGACCACCTTTCCTGATTTCAAGGGCTATATCCACGATGTGGGCGGCCCTACCGCCAACTTCCGCGCCCCCGCCTGCGAAAAGCAGCTGAAAAACGGCACCTGCAAAAACAAACAGTGCCTCTACCCCAAGCCCTGCGGTAATATGAAGGTAAGCCATGCAGAGATGGTCGATCTGCTTCGCAAAATGCGCGCCCTGCCCCGCGTTAAAAAAGTGTTTATTCGCTCCGGCATCCGCTTTGATTATCTGATGGCGGACCCGGACGACACCTTCCTTCGGGAGCTGTGCAAGCACCACATCAGCGGCCAGCTGAAGGTTGCGCCGGAGCACATCAGCCAGAACGTGCTAAGCAAAATGGGTAAACCCCGCCGGGAGGTGTACGACGCCTTTGTGGCCAAATACAAGGCCATCAACGAAAAGCTGGGAATGAAGCAGTATCTTGTTCCCTATCTGATGAGCAGCCATCCCGGCAGCACTCTGCGCGACGCTGTAGAGCTGGCCGAATACCTTCGCGATATCGGCCATCAGCCCGAGCAGGTGCAGGATTTTTACCCCACTCCGGGCACGCTGAGCACCTGCATGTACTACACCGGGCTTGATCCGCGCGACATGACGCCGGTTTACGTACCCAAAGCCCCTCACGAAAAGGCCATGCAGCGCGCTCTGCTGCAATTCAAGAACCCGGCCAATCACGAGCTTGTGTGCGAGGCGTTGCGTCTGTGCGGACGGGAGGATCTGATTGGCTTTGGCCCCAAAGCGCTTGTTGCACCCCGGGTGATCGCGCGCGGCGCGCAGCAAGGCCGCAAGCCAGCTATGCAGAGACGCAGCCGCACAGGCGGTTCGCGCACCCGCACAAAACGATAATCAAAACCACCGGCAAAGCCGGTGGTATGCACCGTGCCTTCAAGGCATATTAC
>JAEDGL010000127.1 GCA_016297535.1 Clostridia bacterium
GGAACATCATCATAAACTGTTTCCTTCACTTCGTAATGCGGAATGATGAGATGATGATAGTTTCGGGTGCGGATGTCCATGGTCAGACCGGCATTGAAGCAGGTCGCTCCATTGATCTGCTGTCCATAATAGAGCAGCCAGCTTTCCATGTTGCCCCACTTGGCAATCTCTGTCCAAATCGGGCCGTAATCCTCAATGCTTTTCCCAAGCAAACGGTTCAATTCATTGTTCAGCACCTTTTGCGCTGCTTCCAGCACAAAACCATTGTGCAGCGTGGTGTAGGGAGGCGTCCTCCCGTAACGTGTGGAAACCACAAATCTTCCGCTCTGGCTTTCATCGAACGTTCCGACCGTCACAACAAGCGGATTATCCTGCGCCTGAGAGTCGGCTTGCAATGTCATAACAGGAAACTTATCAACAGCAGGAAGAATGACTTCGCCCTTGTCCCAGCCCGTTTCTTCCACTTGCTGCCTCAAATCAGCGACCGATACATAGCCCTCTGCCCAGGCACATCCTGCGCAAAGCATCATAATCAGCAGCATACATAGCACTTTCTTCATACAAACGGTCCTCCTTATTTTACTTAACATCCGACCAAGTAAGGATTTCAGGCATACGAAGCGCATCTTCGGCTGGACTGATGGCATATTGTTCAAGCATTTCGCCTGTCTGTGCGCTGAAGTAGTAATCGCCATATCCCTGCGGTGAAAAGAAGCCGCCTTCCTTCTCATCATAATAACCCATCACATTTTTGTCGCTTTTCGGATTGTTGGTGTAACCACAGGTCACAATCCATACAGGGACAAGCTTCCATTCGTCTCCATCCTCACATGTGCCATATCCAAACCGCATGGCATCTACGCCGCGCAGCTTGCCTGCGTCGATCAGTTCTTCCGGCTTTCCTTTGAAGCCGTCGAAGGAAAGCAACGGCACATCCGCTTCCGTGACCACAGGATTAGCAACCGACCAGATGCACATGGAACGATAATCGGGCATATTATAGTCGAATTGAATTCTGCCCTTGTCATAAGCATCACGCGCACCGAGCACAGGAATGCCATGAACGAGCTGGTGTACGGCGATAAAGTAGCCTCCCGCAGCGTGCAGCTTATCACCGCGTACATATTCCCCGTTGACCTTGATTGCCTTATAGGATGGATTCACCACTTGAATCTCTTCGATGTGAACATCGTTAAGGGACAAACCGGTGAACGCAAGCAATTCCGATTCAAACGTCGCCAGAAAGGTCTTGAAATCAATGTCGCAATCTTCCGCTTCACGATCAGGAAATTCGCCGTCATAGTAGGAAAAATGCTCTCCCAGCCACTTCCTGGGCCACGATCCCAGCGGTACAAGGTCGAATGCGTCATAGTTTCGCACTTCAAGCACGATGCGGTCTGGCAGATCATCGTAAATGAGGCTGTGCGGAAGTTCGCGCCACTTGTCAACGCGCTCATCGTCTGGATCAATCGTATAGGGATCAACGCTTACCATCGGACAGGTATCGGCCTCTGGAAACCATCCCATCTCCGGATCAGCGACAATCTCGCGTCCCATTGCCTCATAGGTTTCGTTCCAGCCCACTTCGGCTTGTTCCCGCAGTTGCGCAAGGGTTACATATTCCTCGGCATTTGCGTATCCGGCACAAAGGGTCAGCGTGATGAACAGTATAAGCAGCCGTTTTGCAATCTTCATCTCTTTTCTCCTTTCAGCTTGCTTTTGTCTATCAGACGCTTGAGAGACTGAAAAGGTTTGTGCTTTTGAAAAAATGATGGGAGGACGCAGAACGTGTCCTCCTACTTTGCCATCAATTCACTCAATACCTTCTGCTCTGCGGAACCGATGATGGAAGCGTTCTTCTCAAAAGCCTTGGAGAGGGTCAGGGGGCCGGTGAAAACGTCGAAACGATACTTTGCGATAGCCATATGTGTAATCCTCACTTTCGAAATCTTAGTTATTAGCGTTGCCGGTTGCGCGAAGGTTGTTATACTGCTTGCCATACTTGCCAAGGAACCACTTTTTCACAATGCCGTAGGAACCATCACAGCATTCGGCTTCGCGCTTCTTGCTCTCCAATTCTTCCAGCGCGGCCTTTGCGTTGTCCTTTTCCCACTCGGCGATGAGCGTAGCCATCACCTTGTAAGACAGTTTGCCGTAATGCTCGCGTTCCTTCTTCTGGTCAATGGTGTATTTCATCACGGCGAAGGTAGGATAGGCGGCGCGCAGATTCATAAATGTTGTATATTCTGCGCTTGTGATGTCAGAGACTTTGCGGGCAAAATCCTTGGTAAGAACAATCTGCTTTTCGGGAGCCTTCACTTCAAAACCACGGGCGTAATTCATTTCTATTTCCTCCTGCGGCACTGCCGCTCTTGCTTTTTATTCTGTGTGTCGCGACCACGGTTAGAGTATAGTATGAATAAAAGATAAAAGCAAATCGCATAATCATACAGAAAATGAAAAAAAAACGAGAAAACCCTTATGCCGCCTATGTTTAGAGCACTTTCATAATTACAAAATTAGATGCCTGAACAGCAATGAAAATTCATTCAATTTAACACTTTTTACGAATAAATATTCATTTCATGTTGTATGTGGTTGATATATAATTGTATATGGTAAGTTCAATTCATAACAATTCAAGAAAATCCGCTAATTTCTTTTACGTTTTTTACGTTTTTGACATCTAAAACGCTTCCAGCAAAAAAGGAAACGCGCAGGTCAATTTTTCAAACCCGTGCGTTAATGTTGCTTTGTTGTAGGGAGAAGTCCCTTTGTTGTGCGTGAAAGTCCAAAAGTCATATTCTAATCCTCCAAAGTCGTCATATAATACCCTTAGAACAAGTGGAGAACAGGCATTTCACCTTGCCAACTGATTACTTGTTGATGTGGAAAATCCATATTTTTCAACGGTTTCCAGTTCATTTGACATCGTGGAGGTCATAGGTTCGAGCCCTACTAATCCCACCAATAAGAAAACGCTTGATCCGTAAGGGATTGAGCGTTTTTCTTGTGGATGGAATCATCCATTGCCCTCCAACCCCGTTTTAAGCAGAAGCGAACCAAAAAATGTCTTTTTCCGGCTCATTCTCTTGTGCGTTCCGGATTGCAAAAAAGAGTGAAAAGGCATATACTGTATACACTTCTGCGCATTGATTTTGCAACCGGAGTGATCTGTTATGATCCCAAAACTCTCCCGCTGGCTGGAAGACGCTTTCAACTCGGAGCACTTTACCCTGCGGCAGATTGCCAGCATGCTGATGACCCTGATCATGGATTCCTTCTGCATCATGATCATCAACGTACTCTCCTCCTCCATGGTATCCTCCGTGGGCGAGGCAGCCATGGCGGCGGTTAACATGGTAGGCACGGTGAACGTGCTGGTCAGCCTTACGTTTACCTCGCTGGCTACGGGCGGCGCCATCGTGGTAGCGCGGGCAAAGGGCAGTCATGATGATGCGAGCCTGCGAAGCGCCATCTGCCAGAGCATTTCCATCTGTACGCTGATCAGCCTGGTGGTTTCCATGCTGCTGTATTTGCTGGGAGAGCCGCTGGTTCACCTGCTTTATCCCAGGGTGGAGCCTCTGCTGACCGAGTATGCCGTGCGCTACCTCAAGCTGGTCTGCTTGTCCCTGCCGCCCTATGCCATGTTCTGCGCCATTTTTAATGCCTTCCGCAGCATTGGCGATACCAAATCCGCACTGCTGTTGACCATTGTGATCAACGGGGCGCATCTGGTTGGCAGCTTTGTGTTTATCAACGGCATGCATCTGGGGGTGGATGGCGCCGGCTGGAGCCTGATCGCCGCGCGTCTGCTGGGCGTGATGGTGGCCGTTGGGTGGATGTTTCTGATGCACAACGAATACCAGCTGCGTTTTCGGGATCTTTTCAAAAGCAGCAGGGCCATTGTCTCCGAGATTGTTCATCTGGGAGTGCCCATCGCGTCGGAATCCGTGCTGCTGCAGGGCGGCATGCTGCTGGTGCAAATCTATCTGGCGCGTCTTACCACCATGGAAATGGCGGCTCAGGGCGTAATCTCCGGCATTTTCAACCTGTTTTCCTCCACCAGCAACGCGCTGATCTCGCTGGCGGCTACCGTTTGCGGACAATGCATCGGGGCGCGCCAGTATGAGCTGGCGCGCAAATACTGCGTCAAAATCATATCGGCGGGGCGCTTTGTGGTGCTTGGCTCCACCCTGCTGTTCATCGCGCTGATGCCGCTGTGGTTTTGGCTGTATGCGCCCTCCCAGGCGGCCAGGCCCATCATCTTTACCAGTCTGGTTATTGGCGGAGCGGCGCTCAGCCTGTTTGGGTGCGACAGCAACATTATTCCCTCCGCACTGCGCGCGGCGGGCGATGTGGTTTTCCCCAGCGTTGTATCGGTTTCCACGCTGTTTTTGGGCCGCATTCTTGTTGGATATGTGCTGACCATTGTGCTGGGCATGGGCGTGCCGGGCGTATGGGTGGCGCTGAGCGGGGAAATGCTGGTGCGCGCCATTGTGCTGCGCCGCCGGATTCGCGGAGAAAAATGGATTCAAAAGCATCAGGCCAGAACGGCCTGAGAGAAGGGGCGATGGAATGATGAAGGAAGAAATGCAAAAGCTGCTGGTCTCCCTGCTGGAGCGCGGTGTGGAGGAGGGCTGCTTTCCCGGAGGCGTAGCCGCCGTTGGCAGGGGCGACAGCGTTTTGGCGCAGGGCTGCGCCGGAAAACTGTGTCTGGAAGGGCCCGAAGTGAATCTGGAAACCCGCTATGATATGGCGTCCCTGAGCAAGGTGCTGGGGCCCACCATGATCGCCTTCAAGCTGATGGAGGAAGGCCGTCTGGCGCTTTACGATACCATCGGCGATTTTCTGCCGCAGGCTCCCGCCGACAAAAGAGACATTACCATCTTTCAGCTGATGACCCATACCGCCGGCTTTCATCCCTCCTTTTTGCTGGAAAAGCTGTGCGAAACCCCTGCGGATGTGCTGCAGGTGCTGATGGAGCAGCCCCTGGCCTATGCGCCCGGCGGCGGCCCCGAATACAGCTGCATGGGGTATATCACGCTGGCCAAGCTGCTGGAAAAAATCGGGGGCAAGCCGCTGGATTTGCTGGCAAAAGAAATGGTTTTTGATCCGCTGGGCATGCGCCATACCGGCTACTGCCCAACGGGTGGCAACATTGCCGCCACCGAGGTGGATCCGTCCACCGGCAAGGCCTGGGTGGGAATTGTTCATGACGAAAACGCCCGTTTTCAGGGCGGCGTTTCCGGCAATGCGGGCATTTTCAGCAATTTGGGCGATATGATCAGGTTCTGCCGGATGCTGGCCTGCGGCGGAAAGGATTATCTTACCTCTGCGATGCTTCGCAAGGCAATCCGCTGCTATACGCCCGGCAAGGAGGTACACCGTGGCCTTGGTTTTCATCTGGCAGGCACCGAGTTCAATTATCTGGGAGATCTGATGCCCGATTGCTCCTTCGGACACACCGGCTTTACCGGCACCTCCTTTGGTGTGGACCCCACCACGGGGTATTTTGTCATTCTGCTCACCAATCGTGTGCATCCCACCCGTGAAAATGTTTCCCAAAGCCGCTTCCGCCGCCTGTTCCATAATGCCATGTACGCCCAATTCTGCCGTGAATGCGAACAAGCATCAGGAGGTTTCCATGACTGAATACCGTTTTGCCACTACCGCTGATTGGTCCAAGGTGATTGATTTTATTGATCTGGTGTTTTCGCAGGTTTCCACACCGCATGATTTTGCAAAGCTCATTCCCAAGGTATATGGCGACGGACATGATTTTAGCCATCTCCATGCCATTGCGCTGGAGGATGGCGAAATCCGCGGCTGCGTTGCCGTGCTGCCCTACGAAATGACGGTGGCTGGGCAGACGCTTCGCGTGGGCTATCTGGGCTCGGTAAGCGTACACCGGCTGTCCCGGGGCGCGGGGCATATGAAAAAGCTGATGCAGATGCAGCTTGACAGGGCCAGGGCGGATGGGCTGGATATGCTAGCGCTGGGCGGACAACGTCAGCGCTACGGCTACTTTGGCTTTTCGCCTGCAGGCGGCGTGTATCAGTACGGCATCACCACGCCCAATGTGCGGCATGCGCTGAAGGACGTGGACATCTCTGCCATCTCCTTTGAACCTCTTGCGCCGGGCGAAAGCAGTGCATACGCCTGTGCGCTTTATCAGCAGCAGCCCGTGTGCGGCGCGCGCACGCCGGAGAGGTTTGCGGAAATTGCGCGTAGCTTTGAGGCGCAGGGCTGGCTGGTGAAAAACGGTACCACGAACGCCGGGTATCTGATTGCTTCCGATGATTACCGTGCCATCAGCGAGCTGGTCATGGAGGATTCCTCGCTGGTTCCCGCCGTGCTTAAGGCGTGGAAGACGCTTCACGCCGTGCCGTCTTTGCAGGTGAGTGCTGCCCCTTACAACAAAGCGCTCAACCGTACGCTGGCCGCCTTCGCCGAGGGCTACATTCTGCGGCGGGACGGCTATCTGCACTGCCTCAACTATGCCAATACCATTCGCTGCTGGATGACGCTGAAAAACAGTGTAACGCCCCTCTCGGAGGGTGTATTGCGCCTTGGCATCGGGGATGAAACCATCTGCATCAGCGTTTCGGGCGGTGAGGTTTGCGTGGAAAACAGCGAAGCAGCCTCCGATATCCGCCTCTCCCCTGCCGAGGCCGATCAGCTGCTGTTTGGCTTTAACCGTTTCTATGCCCCGGAGCCCACATGCGCCATCCCGGCTGATTGGTTTCCACTCCCGCTGTGCATTCCATCGGCCGATACGTTCTGATACATTTCAAAAAGCCAGCATCCGGCTGGCTTT
>JAEDGL010000128.1 GCA_016297535.1 Clostridia bacterium
TCGTGCTGGCCCTGGGCCACCTCGTGGTGGGAGGCTTCGATTTCAAAGCCCATCTGCTCCAGCGTCATGCAGATTTCGCGGCGGGTGCTCTCGCCGTGATCCAGCGGGCCCAGGTCAAAGTAACCGGCCTCGTCGGAGGTTTCCGTGGTGGGACGGCCCTTTTCATCGGTCTGGAACAGGAAAAACTCGCACTCGGGGCCCACGTTGAAGGAATAGCCCATCCCGGCCGCACGGTTGAGCACCTTCTTGAGCACGCCGCGCGGATCGCCCACAAAGGGGGTTCCGTCGGGGTTGTAAACATCGCAGATCAGGCGGGCCACCTTGCCGTGCTGGGGCCGCCAGGGCAGAATGGTGAAGGAATCGAGATCGGGGTACAGGTACTGGTCGCTCTCGTTGATGCGCACAAAGCCCGCAATGGAGCTGCCGTCGATCATGATCTGGTTGTTGACAGCCTTTTCGATCTGGCTCGCAGTAATGGCCACATTTTTGAGCTGGCCGAAAATATCGGTAAACTGCATGCGGATGAACTCAACGTCCTCCTCCTTGACCATGCGAATGATATCGTCCTTGCTGTACTTGCTCATGAATGTACCCTCCCATCAAAAAATGAAGACAGAGCAGGGTGTACCATCGTTGGCACAGCACCCTTGCTCTGTCGGTGCGAATGATAGCAGAAAACCCGGTGGCTGTCAAGGCAGCGCATTGTATTTTTATGGTTTTTGAAAAACAGCAAAAAAACACTTGGAAAACCTTCCTATTACGCGCTCCAAAACGCCCGCATTTTCCCTCTTGACAAGGCCGGTGGGCGCGCGTTACAATCCACCCAATTTCATACGCCAAAGCAATGCGGAAGCAGAGTAGGCCGGATGGGGACGGCACAGAGAGCGGGCGATGCTGGGAATCCCGCGCGATCCTCCCGGAGGAAAAACCCTTCCAAGTCCAAACCCAACGCAGGGCAGCCTGTCAGTAGGGGCGGCGGAGTGACGGCACGTTACAGCCGTCGGGGTTTGTTGGAACCCGCGAAGAAGCAAATCAGGTGGCACCACGGAGCGGCGGCCTTCGTCCTGAAATCAAAGAACGAAGTGTCGCCACAAGGATGAAAGGGGTGCCTTTTTATGTGTTCCATTTTCGGTATTCAAAGCAAATCCATTCCCGTTGAAACGCTCAGAGCCTGTTTTGACCGCACCGTTTCCCGCGGCCCCGATATGAGCCGCCTGGAGGAAGTGCCCTGCGGCTATCTGGGCTTTCACCGCCTTGCCATCATGGGGCTGGATGAACGGGGCATGCAGCCCTTTCATCTGCAGGAGGACCGCGTGGTATGCAACGGCGAGCTGTACGGCTTTCGTCCCCTGAGGGACCGGCTGATGGCCCGCTACGAGCTGGTCAGCCAGTCGGACTGCGAAATTCTTTTGCCGCTGTACCGCGAATACGGACTGGAGATGTTCCGCACGCTGGACGCGGAGTTTGCGCTGATTCTGTATGACGCAAAGCGCAACAGCCTGGTGGCCGCGCGCGATCCCATCGGCATCCGCCCGCTGTACTACGGCACGCTTGCCGACGGCGGCATGGCCTTTGCCAGCGAGCCCAAAAACCTGCTGGGGCTTTGCGAAACCATTTTGCCCTTCCCGCCGGGCTGCTACTGGGCGGACGGCGGCTTTGTGCGCTATGCCGATCCCGCCAGGGTGGATCAGTTTGTGATGGAGGATGAGGATACCGTATGCGCAAGGCTGCGCACCCTGCTGATGGACGGCGTGAAAAAGCGTCTGGATGCCGATGCGCCGCTTGGCTTTCTGCTCTCCGGCGGGCTGGATTCCTCGCTGGTGTGCGCCATCGCCCAGCGCGAGCTGGACAGGCCCATCCGCACATTTGCCGTGGGCATGGATGTGGACGCGATCGATCTGAAATACGCCCGCATGGTGGCCGATTACATCGGCAGCGAGCATACGGAGGTCATCATCACCCGGGAGGATGTGCTGGAGGCGCTTCCCACGGTGGTGGAGCTGCTGGGCACCTACGATATCACCACCATCCGTGCCAGCATGGGCATGTATCTGGTGTGCAGGTACATCCACGAGCATACGGATATCCGCGTGCTGCTGACCGGCGAAATTTCCGACGAGCTGTTTGGCTACAAGTACACCGATTTTGCGCCGGATGCGGCCGCCTTCCAGGAGGAGGCCGAAAAGCGCATCCGCGAACTGCACATGTACGATGTGCTGCGCGCCGACCGCTGCATCTCCGTCAACTCGCTGGAGGCGCGCGTGCCCTTTGGCGATCTGGCGTTTGTGCGCTACGCCATGAGCATCGACCCCACCCTCAAGATGAACCGGCACAACATGGGCAAATACCTGATCCGCAAGGCCTTTGCGCAGGATCACCTGCTGCCGGATGCCATCCTCTGGCGGCAGAAGGCGGCGTTTTCGGACGCGGTGGGCCATTCCATGGTGGATGATCTGAAGGAACTGGCTGAATCCCGCTATGCCGATGGCGAGGCGGCCGAAAAATGCGCCCGGTATACGCATGCCCGTCCCTTTACCAAGGAAAGCCTGCTTTACCGCGAGCTGTTTGAAACCTACTATCCCGGCCAGAGCGGCATGATTGTGGATTTCTGGATGCCCAACAAGGCCTGGCCCGGCTGCAACGTCAACGATCCCTCCGCCAGGGTGCTGAGCAACTACGGCGCAAGCGGCGTGTAAGTTTGTCCAAAAAAAGATCGATTTACCGCTTGATTTTGATTTTTATCAGCGATATAATACCAACGTTGTTGACAAGGGTGTCGCAGCGGGTGCTGTGGCGCCTTTGTCCATTTTTGGCGGCGAGGTGACACGATGGTAGGCAGCCTTCACGAGGAATGCGGCGTTTTTGGAATCTGGTCCCCCGTTCAGAGCGCAGTGGCGCAGAATGCATATCTGGGGCTTTACGCCCTTCAGCACCGTGGACAGGAAAGCTGCGGCATTGCCGTATCCTGCGACGGGGTGTTCCGCCAGCACCGGGGCGACGGTCTGGTGGGCGAGGTTTTTTCCGCCCAGACGCTGGACAGCCTTGGCCAGGGCAACATTGCGGTGGGCCATGTGCGCTACTCCACCACCGGCGGCAAAAACCCCAACAATATCCAGCCCATCGTCATCTGCCATATGAAGGGCAACATGGCGCTGTGCCACAACGGCAACCTGGTCAACGCCCATGAGCTGCGCCAGCAGCACGAGCTTCACGGCGCCATTTTTCATGGCACGGCCGATACCGAGTCCATTGCCTATACCATTGTCTCCGAGCGCCTGAAGGCGCCCACCACCCAGGAGGCGGTCGCCCAGGCCATGTACCGCATTCAGGGCGCGTATTCCTGCGTGCTGATGACGGCCACCAAGCTGATTGCCTTCCGGGATCCTCACGGCTTCCGCCCTCTGTGCTATGGCCGTACTGCATCCGGCGAATATGTGGTTGCCTCCGAGTCCTGCGCTCTGGAGGCTGCTCAGGCACACCTTGTGCGCGATATCGAGCCCGGCGAGATCGTGGTTTTTTCCGACGAGGGCGTATCCTCTGACCGCCGTCACTGCGGGCACAGGCCTTCCCTTTGCGTATTTGAATACATCTATTTCGCGCGCCCGGATTCGATCCTCCAGGGCGCGTGCGTTCATTCTGCCCGCCTTCGCGCGGGACGGTTTCTGGCGCAGGAAAGCCCGGCGCAGGCCGATGTGGTGATCGGGGTTCCCGATTCCGGCATCGACGCGGCGGTGGGCTTTTCGCAGGAAAGCGGCATTCCCTACGGCGTGGGATTTCTCAAAAACAAATATATCGGGCGCAGCTTTATCGCCCCCAGCCAGCAGATGCGCGAAACGGCGGTCAAGATCAAGCTCAACGTGATCGGAGAAACCGTTCGCGGCAAGCGCGTGGTGCTGATTGACGATTCCATTGTGCGCGGCACCACCAGCGCCCGCATCGTCCGGCTTTTGCGCGAGGCGGGCGCGCTGGAGGTGCACATGCGCGTATCGGCGCCGCCGTTCCGCTATCCGTGCTTCTTTGGCACCGATGTGGATTCGCAGGAAAATCTGATTGCCTGCCGCCTGCACTCGGCACAGGAGATTGCCCGGGCCATCGGGGCCGATTCGCTGGCCTATCTCTCGGTGGAGGCAGCGCACCGCCTGGCGGGCGATGCGGACTGCGGCTACTGCGACGGCTGCTTTACCGGAAATTACCCCGTTTCCATCCCGGAGCAGCAGGGAAAAAACCGTTTTGAACAACCCATCACAAGGAGGACAACCAAATGAATCAGCCTCGCGGAATTCTGATTCTGGACTTTGGCGGTCAGTACACGCAGCTGATCGCGCGCCGCGTACGCGAATGCGGCGTTTACTCGTCGGTGCTGCCCTGCAGCGCGCAGCTCGAAGCCATCCGGCAGGAGGAGCCGCTGGGCATCATCCTCTCCGGAGGCCCGGCCAGCGTGCTGGATGAGGGCGCGCCCACCATCGACCCGGCGGTTTTCGGGCTGGGCGTGCCGGTGTTGGGCATCTGTTACGGCATGCAGCTGATGGCGCATCTGCACGGCGGCACGGTGGAGCGCGGCCAGCAGCGCGAATACGGCCGCACGCTGGTTACCATGGATGAAACCTCCACCGGCCTGTTGCAGGGCATGAGCGCCCAGAGCGTGTGCTGGATGAGCCATACCTGGCAGGTAACCGGCCTTCCGGACGGCTTTGTGAGCATCGCCCACACCCCCAACTGCCCGGTCGCGGCCATGGCCAACCCCGGGCGCCAGCTGTATGGCGTGCAGTTCCACCCGGAGGTGACCCACTCCGAGGAGGGTACCCGGCTGCTGGAAAACTTTCTGCACCGGATCTGCCAGCTGACCTCCGACTGGACGATGGAAGCCTACGCCGGGCGCGCCATTGCCCAAATCCGCCAGCAGGTGGGAGATGGAACGGTGCTGCTGGGCCTGTCCGGCGGTGTGGACAGCGCCGTTGCGGCCGCCTTGCTGTACCGCGCCATCGGCAGACGGCTGACCTGCGTATATGTGGATCACGGCTTCATGCGCGCGGGCGAGAGCGACCAGGTGGTGGACATCTTTACCAAAACCTTCCCGGTGGAGCTGAAGGCCGTGGACGCCTCGCAGCGCTTCTTTACGGCGCTCAGCGGCGTGACCGATCCGGAGCAGAAGCGCAAAATCATTGGCCGCGAGTTTGTGGAGGTATTCAAGCAGGCCTCCGCGGAGCTGGGCAAGCGCGATCATTTCGCGCAGGGCACCATCTATCCCGATGTCATCGAAAGCGGCTCCGTCAAGGGCAGCGCCGTCATCAAGAGCCACCACAACGTGGGCGGCCTGCCCGGCGAGCTGGGCTTTACCAGCCTGGTTGAGCCCCTGCGGATGCTGTTTAAGGACGAGGTGCGCAAGCTGGGCCTTACGCTGGGCCTGCCCGAAAGCCTGGTCTACCGCCAGCCCTTCCCCGGCCCGGGGCTTGCCATCCGCGTCATCGGCGAGCTGACGCCCGAAAAGGTGCGTATCGTGCGCGAAAGCGACCGCATCCTGCGCGAGGAAATCGAGGCCTCCGGCATTCGCGCCTCCCAGTACTTTACCGTCCTCACCGGCGCAAAGAGCGTTGGCGTAATGGGAGACGAGCGCACCTATGCCTACGCCGTAGCCATCCGCGCCGTTACCACCGACGATTTTATGACCGCAGATGTCGCCCGCCTGCCCTACGAGCTGCTGGACAAAATCTCCGCCCGCATCATCGGCGAGGTCAGCGGCTGCAACCGCGTACTCTACGACGTAACCACCAAACCCCCGGCCTCGATCGAATGGGAATAAATCCCGCACCCTTTTGAGAGATTTAAGAACCCGAAAGCCCTTGTAAATCAAGGGTTTTCGGGTTTCTTGTTTTACGGAGCAATCTTGACTTTGCGGAACATTTGCGGTATTTTAATTAAAAGACCCATTCAAAGGCGTAAAGATGCCTAAAAAGGGAGAACCAAAAGTAACACACTTAACCAAAGAGCAAATGGATGATGTATTAGCCGCTTTGCATCGTGACTATGATCCAAAAGACCCGATGTATGTAGGAATACTATTGACTTTCTATGCAGGATTAAGGCGTGGTGAAATTTGCGGCTTGCGATGGAATGATATAGACTTTTATAGGCATACAATTACAGTTCGCTCTGCTATTGGCGTAAGTAGTGGCAAAGATGGAAATTATACAAAAAACCCTAAAAATAAAAGTTCTAATAGAACATTCCCTATGATGCCACATTTGGAAGAAGCATTGTTGAAAAGAAAGGCGTTTATTAACCCGCTCGATAGTTGGTATGTAATTGGTGAGCAAGAGCAGTTTATGCGACCTCAACAGTATAACCGCCTCTTTAGTGAATTTGTCGATAGAAACAACTTAGTAGATGCTTATGGTAAAAAGATTGTGCCGCACGGACTTAGACACAACTTTGCAACTGTTGGTATTCAAGCGGGAATGGATATTGCAAGCTTGGCACTTATGGTTTTCAGCACAAAAAGAATCAAAAATGTGAATACGTTTCGTATTTTGGCTATTGCAGAATTCGGCTCCGTTGTCTGTTTGAATGATTTGAAGCGAATAGCCAAAGTAGAGAATAGCCCGCTTCACAAAGTCCACCGTTGAATAACCGCTCTGTTCTTTGTAGGCATAGATGAACCGCTCACGACTTGCTTCTTCCAGCATTGTATACTGGAAAAATGTTTCTCCGTCTTTTCCCACATAACAGGCTTGTGGTACATACTTTACGTCCAGCTGCCATT
>JAEDGL010000129.1 GCA_016297535.1 Clostridia bacterium
AAAACTCCCCGCCCGCCCGGCAAAGCCGGGCGATACGAACCAAAGTCAGAGGGGCCGCGGCCCCTCTGACAACTCCCTGTAAGGTTTTTCGACAGTCTGAGGTATTCCCCCGGACGAATGCCTGTTTCGTTTATCCAATGGGCTTGATATCGGAGGGCATCTGCCAGCCTCCGCGCGGGCTCAGGCTGACCGGCCCGGTCTGCGGGCCGTCGGGAGCGCAGCTGCGCTTGAACTGCTGGGTATAGAAGCGCCACAGGAAGGTATCCAGCTGCTGGGCAATCTGTTGTTCGTCATACACGCCGTCAAAGGCCTGCGCGGCAAGCAGCTGCATTTTTTCGCGGGAGGCGCCGCTTTGCATGAAGTGGTACAGAAAGAAATCATGCAGCGCGTAATCGCCCAGAATATCCTCCGTGCGCTGCTGCAATTCCCCCTCGGAAACCGGCAGCAGCTCGGGGCTGACGGGCGTATCCACCACATCCTGACAGATGGCGGCCACCTGCGCGTCAAAGCTGTGGGCGCTGAGGTAGCGGGTCAGGCTTCGCAGGCAGGTTTTGGTTACGGTGCAGTTAACGTTGTACATGCTCATGTGGTCGCCGTTATAGGTGCAAAAGCCAAGCGCTTCCTCGCTCAGGTCGCCGGTGCCCAGCACAATGCCGCCCACCCGGTTGGCGTAATCCATCAAAATCTGGGTGCGTTCGCGCGCCTGGGCGTTTTCGTAGGTGACATCGTGCCTGTCCTCCGGCTGTCCGATATCGGCAAAATGCTGGCGAACCGCCGCGGCGATCGGGATTTCGCTGCGGGATACGCCCAGCGCCTCCATCAGGCGGTCGGCGTTGGATTTGGTGCGCGCGCCCGTGCCCATGCCCGGCATGGTAATGGCATGCACGGCCTTGCGGCTGATGCCCAGCACATCCATGGTGCGGGCGGCAATCAGCAGCGCCAGCGTGGAATCCAGTCCGCCGGATACGCCGATCACCACCTGCTGGCAATGGATGGCCTTCAGGCGGGAGGCCAGCCCCATGCACTGGATCTGGGCGATTTCCTCCAGCTCCTCCTCGGACCTGGGCACAAAGGGCAGGGGCTCGTACGTGCGCAGCAGCGGCGGCTCAAACGCGGGCGCGTCCTCCAGGCGGCAGATGCGCACGCTGTCCGCCATCGCGCGGAAGGCGGGGTCCCGCTGCCGCTGAAAGCGCAGCATTTCCACATCCACATCCGCAAGCGCCATGCCGCCGTCCATGCAAAAGCGTTTTCCCTGCGCCAGAATATCGCCGTTTTCCGCGATGGCGGTGCAGCCGTCGAACACCTCGTCGCCGGTGCTTTCGCCAAAGCCTGCGCTGGCGTAGACATAGCCCGCGTGCAGGCGGGCGCTGTGCTCCCTGAGCATGGAGAGACGGCGGTTCTGCTTGCCCGTTTGCGCGCTGGAGGCAGCCGGGTTCAAGATCAGGTCCGCGCCCTGGAGCGCCAGCTGGGTGCCGGGGGTGCAGGGCACCCACAGATCCTGGCAGATTTCCACCCCAAAGGTAAAGCTGCCCAGGTCAAACAGCTGACTGGCGTACAGAACCACCGTTTCGCCGTTGATGCTCAGCTCCTCCTTTACGCCCGCGCCGCTGGCAAAGCGGCGGCTTTCGGGCAGGTGCACCTGCGGCACCAGGCCGCGCACACGCCCACCCTGCAGCACCGCCGCGCAATTGTACAGCCGTCCGCGCACCGCCACGGGCAGGCCGACGACAGCGGCCATCCGCCCCGTGCGGGCAGCCAGCCGCAGCAGCCCTTCCCACGCGGCCTGCTGCAGCTGCGGGCGCAGCGCCAGATCGCCCACCGTATAGCCGGTCAGGCACATTTCCGGAAACACGGCCGCCTGCACGCCCTTTTGCTCCAGCGTTTTAATGGCGGACAGCAGCTCGTTCTCATTGGCCTGCACATCTCCCAGATGAAGCGGCAGGCTGACGGCGGCAACACGGGCAAAACCTTTGGGCATAACGAACCCTCCTTCTGAAAGGAAAACCGTTTATGATACTTTGATCAGCATGTTTTTCTGCTCGTCCAGCTCCACGGTGATCAGCCCATCCTTTTCCATGGCCTTGAGCAAATCGCTGAAGCGCTTGAAGCCCAGGGCCTTTTCCGAAAAATCGGGATAGCTGGCCTGGATATCGGCCTTGAGGATGGAGGGGTTGATGCGCTCGAAGCCGTCCTCCTTGTAGCGGGACAGCTGCTCGCCCACGAGCGTTTTCCAATTTTCCCGGGTCATCTGCGCGGCGGCTTCGCCCTCCTTGCCGTTGGCCGCCACGGAAACCATCACGTTAAAGTTGTCCGAGCGGATGTGCAGGGCGCCAAACTGGCGGCTCAGCTTGTCCAGCAATTTTCCGAAGGTGGCGCAGCCGTAGGATTTTTCGTTAAAATCCGGCCTCAGGCGCAGCAGGATGCCCTTGAGCTCGCTGGCGTAGAGCTCGTCGCGGTCGTTCTGCTCCTCCAGAATGCCCACCAGCACCTTGTTAAGCTCCTGATCATCCAGCGGCTCCTTATCAGCTGCGGTTTTCTTTTTGCCGGCGGGCTTGCGGGTGCGTCCGCCCACGTTTTCCAGAAACTGAAACTCGTTGCAGGCGTTGATGAAAATGGTGCTGGCCGCCTCGGAACGGCTGATGCCCAGCACAAACTTGCCCATGCTTTTCAGCCGGCCCACCAGCGGCGTGTAGTCGCTGTCGCCGGATACGATGCAGAAGCTGTCGATGAGCGGGTTGGTATAGGCCACCTCCAGCGCGTCGATCACCAGCAGGATATCGGCGTTGTTCTTCTGGCTGATGCCGTAGCGCAGGCTGGGCACCACGGTAAAGGTGTTGCTCAGCAGCACCTCCTTGAGATCGGAGTACTTGTCGGTGTAGCCGTACACCTTGCCCAGCAGAATATCGCCGCGGATTTTCACCTTTTCCAGCACGGAAAGCAGGGTTTCCACCTTGGCGCCGCAGTTTTCCAGATCCACAAACAATGCAAACTTGGCCATAGCCTCTCCTTAAATGCGGAAGGTATACTTGTCGCCGCGAATCCACTGGCGGCTTAGATGCAGGGGCTGGCCGTGCTGGTCCAGCACCGTTTCATCCAGAAGCAGCAGCGCGTCGCCGGGCTGGCAGCCCAGATACCGCGCCGCCATGGGGGTGGCATGCCCCAGCGAGATATCGTGCACCGCCGAGGACGGGATGCACCCGCGCCGGGACAGGCGCTCGTAAAGCGAATCCTCCGCCGTTTCCCGCAGCAAAAAATCAAAGGCTTCGGGAAAACGGTTGATTTCCAGCATCACGGGGTCGCCGTCGCACAGCCGCAGGCGGATGATTTCCACCACGGGGCCGTCCGGCTGCAGGCCCAGCTTTTCGGCATCCTCGGAAGAGGCCGGAGCCAGCTCCGCGCTGATGAGGCGCGCGGCGGCGGTGTGCCCGTTCTGGCGGCAGGCCTGCGAAAAGCTGGTAATCTGCTGCAGATTGCGCTGGATGCGCTCCTGCGCCACATAGGTGCCCTTGCCCTGACGGCGCACCAGCAGCCCCTCCTGCACCAGATCCAGCATGGCCTTGCGCACGGTGACGCGGCTGATGCCGTAGCTTTCGCACAGCACCTGCTCGCTGGGAATGCGCCCGCCGGAGGGATAAACCCCGGCCATGATATCGTTTCTCAGCCGCGACATCAGCTGCTGATACAGCGGGCTCTGGCTCTTTTTTTCCAAAAGCTGTTCTTGCATGTTTCCTCCGTTATTCAATCCCAAGGAAGGCCAGAATGCCGGTTTGCTCCATATACGCAATCGCGTCGCTGATGACGCCTGCGGGCAGCTCCAGCACAAAGGGCGCGGCGGCCAGCACAAGGGTAAGCGTAAAGCGCTCCCTGTACTCCTCCAGAAAGCTTTCGTTAAGGTGGAAGAAATCTTCCTGATCATCGTAGGCACGCTCGACAAGCGCGGTATGGGGAAGCTCCTGCACGGCGGCCCGGTATTCAAAGCCAAGGCAGGGCTTGCCGGTTTCGCTGTTCAGCGCGTCCACGGCCAGGCTAAGGTCGTAGGGCTTTTGGGCCGCGGTGCGGCTGTAGCGGTAGCGCAGGTTCAGCGGCGCTGCTTCCGCCGGCAGCAGGCTTCCTTCCAGGGCCGCCCAGGCGCTGCCCTGCGCGCTCAGCGCGTTTTCGGCAGGCAGGCCGTCCACCCCGGCGGATAGCCCGAGCAGGGTTTCTCCCTCCTGCAGGATGGTCAGCTGCACGGTAGCCTCCGACGCGGTTTTTTTGAGCTCCACCCACAGCTCGTAGCCCTCCTGATCCGGCAGGTACAGGGTGTGAAGGGTCTCGTCTTCCAAAACCGTCCTGCGGTACAGGGTGGTCTGGCCAAGCGTCCAGCTCTCCCCCTGAGCGGATACGGCGATGGACAGCCCCTGTTTTTCGGGATCCATGCCTTCCAGCCACAAATCCCACGCGGCCAGCTTGTCCGACGCCGTCCAGTCCATGCCCAGGTCGGTAAGCAGACAGGTGATGTAGTAGTAGGCCTTGCTGTAGTCATCCTCCAGCACAATGGCGTTGAGCTGCTGCGCCAGCGCCTGCAGCGGCTCGTAGGCAATGGTGCGGCTGCCCGTGCCCGCCGTTGCGGCGGCGATGGGGCCAGCGTACTGCCGCCACATTTCCACCGTGGCCTCCGGGTACAGCAGCAGCGCCAGATACTGCGTGGGAATGTTCATGTAGTAGTAGGGCTTGAGCATGAACTGGAAGAAGTTGTACATCTGGAAATGCACGCTCGCGCCGCCCAGCGCGGGGGAGCGCACATAGCGGAAGTTGTAATACCCATCATACTCAAAGGGCAGGGAGAGCCTGTCATCCAGATACAGGCCGCCGTTAAAATACACGCGGTCCAGCGGCGAGGGAAAGCTTTGCGTATCCATGGAGCCGCGCAGGCTCAGCCGGTTCAGATAGCTTTCCCAGGCCCGGTAGTGCATCCTTCCGTCCTCCGGAAAGCCGTCCGCGTACAGGCGAAGGGACAGCTCCAGCTCGGAGTGCGTAACGGGCGTTCCATCATTGGTATCGGCAAAAGCGAATACCGGCAGCAGGCAAAAGCAAAGGCACAGCGCCAGTATGCGCGAATAAAGCGTTTTCATAAGGGGGAGGAGCCTCCTTTCCGAAAGAAAAGCCCCCCGCGCGCCGCGAGGCACGCGGGGACGGGCGCAGTTTAGCCCTGCTGCTGCTTTGCGCGGAAGGCGGCGCGGGCGCGCAGCTCGTGGTTGAGCTCGCGCTTGCGCATGCGCAGGGATTTGGGGGTAATTTCCAAAAGCTCGTCGTCGTCGATAAACTCCAGGCATTCCTCCAGCGTGAGGGGCTTGATGGAAACCAGGCGCAGGCTGTCCTCGGAGGCGGCGGCGTTGCGCATGTTGGTCACGTGCTTCTGGCGGCAGACGTTCACCACCAGGTCGTCCGGGCGCGCGTTCTGGCCGCAGATCATGCCCTTGTACACGGGGGTCTGGGGCCCGATGAACAGCGTGCCGCGCTCCTGTGCGTAGAACAGGCCGTAGCTGTTGGCCTCGCCATCCTCATGGCAGACCAGCGCGCCCACGGCGCGGTGCGGAATATCGCCCTTGACCGGCTCGTAGCGCTCAAACACGCTGGACATGATGCCCTCGCCGCGGGTATCGGTCATAAACTCGCTGCGGTAGCCAAACAGGCCGCGCGAGGGAACCAGAAACTCCAGACGCACGCGGTCCAGGCCGGACATGTTTTCCAGCACGCCGCGGCGGCGGCCGATTTTTTCAATCACGGCGCCGGCATAGGCCTGGGGCACGTCGGCCACCATGCGTTCCACGGGCTCGCACTTGACGCCGTCGATTTCCTTGTACAGCACCTGGGGCTTGGACACCTGGAACTCGTAGCCCTGGCGGCGCATGTTTTCAATCAGGATGGACAGGTGCAGCTCGCCGCGGCCGCGCACCTCGAAGGCATCGGGGCTGTCGGTCTCGTTTACGCGCAGGGATACGTCGGTCTGCAGCTCGCGCATCAGGCGGGCGCGCAGGTGGCGGCTGGTGACAAACTCGCCCTCGCGGCCGGCGAAGGGGCTGTTGTTGACGGAGAAGGTCATGGTAACGGTGGGCTCGGTGATGGATACAAAGGGCAGCGCCTCCACCTTTTCGGGGTGGCACACGGTATCGCCGATGCCGATGTCCTCAATGCCGGACATGGCCACGATATCGCCCATGGAGGCCTGCTTGGCTGGAATGCGCTTGAGGCCGTCAAACGTGTACAGCGCGGACAGGCGCAGCGGCTGGCTGACCCTGCCGGTATCCAGATTGGTGGTCACCACCTGCATGCCCTCGGTGAGGGTGCCGCGGTTGATGCGGCCGATGCCAATGCGGCCCACATAATCGTTATAGTCGATGGTGGAAATCAGCACCTGCGCGGGGCCGTCCAGCTCGCCCTCGGGGGCGGGCACATGCTCAAGGATCACATCAAAGAGGGGCTTGAGGTTTTCGGCGGGCTGGTTCAGATCCAGCGTGGCCACGCCCTGGCGCGCGCTGGCGTACACGATGGGGCGGTCCAGCGCCGTCTCGTCCGCGCCCAGCTCGATGAACAGGTCCAGCACCTCGTCCACCACCTCGTCGCAGCGGGCGTCCGGGCGATCCATTTTGTTGATGACCACGATGACCGGCAGCTTCAGATCCAGCGCCTTGCGCAGCACAAAGCGGGTCTGGGGCATGGGGCCTTCAAAGCTGTCCACCAGCAGCAGCACGCCGTCCACCATTTTGA
>JAEDGL010000012.1 GCA_016297535.1 Clostridia bacterium
GCAAAACGGCATGAGCGAGGAGGCGATGTAAGATGGCACGCAACAAATTTGACGTGGACGAGCGTTTGGAAACCCCATTTCAGCTCAAGCATTTCAAGCGCGCCGGCAAGTACATCGGCAAGCACAAGTACAAAATGATGCTGGCGCTGCTGCTTAGCTCTCTGGCCAGCGTTGCGGCGCTGTTCATCCCCAAAATTACGCAGTGGGTGCTGGATTTGGCCGTGCCAAACAAGGATACGGCGCTTATTGGCAGGATGGCCGCCATGTTTGTGGGCATCATTCTGCTAAGCATCGTGTTTAACACCATCCGTTCCCGCATCATGGTGCACGTCAGCCAGGACATCATCTTTGATATCCGTCAGGATCTGTTCGCTCACCTGCAGCGCCTGCCCTTCAGCTACTATGACAGCCGCCCCGCAGGCAAGATTCTGGTGCGCGTGATCAACTACGTCAACTCCGTATCCGATATTCTGTCCAACGGCATCATCAACATGATTCTGGAGATCATCAACCTGATCTTTATCGTCATCTTCATGTATGCAACGGATGCGCTGCTGGCTACCATTATTCTGGCGGGCCTGCCCTTCTTTCTTACGGTTATCCTCATCCTTAAGCCCCGCCAGCGCCGGGCATGGCAAAACCAGAGCAACAAAAACTCCAACTATACCGCTTACCTGGCAGAATCCATCGACGGCGTGCGCGTAAGCCAGCTGTTTACCCGCCAGGAAGTGAATATGGGCATCATGACCAGGCTGGCGCAGGCCTGCCGCGCCGCATGGATGAAAGCCATTTACATCTCCAACGCCGTATGGCTGAGCAGCGAAACCATGACGCAGATCGTACTGGTGTTTCTCTACATCGCCGGCGTGTACTGGATGGCGGACGGGGAGATGGTTTCCTTCGGCGTGATTCTGGCCATGAGCCAGTACGTCGGCCGCTTCTGGCAGCCCATTACCAACCTTGCCAACATCTATAACAGCTTTGTCAACAACCTTGCCTATCTGGAGCGCATCTTTGAAACCATGGACGAGCCTGTGGTGGTGGACGATGCGCCCGATGCGGTGGAGCTACCGCCAATCGATGGCGAGGTAAACTTTGAAAATGTTACCTTTGCCTATGAAGAGGGCATGAACATTCTGGAAAATCTGGATCTGCATGTGCGCGCGGGGGAAAGCGTTGCGCTGGTGGGTCCCACGGGCGCGGGCAAGAGCACCGTGGTCAATCTTCTGTGCCGCTTCTACAACATCAATGGAGGTCGCATCCTGCTGCACGGAAAGGACGGCTCTATCCACGATATCAGCAAGGTTACGCTGCACAGCCTGCGCAGCCAGCTGGGCATTATGCTGCAGGATAGCTTCATTTTTGACGGAACGCTGATGGAAAACATTCGCTACGGCCGCCTGGACGCTACGGATGAGGAAATCAAAGCAGCCGCCAGACGCGTGCGCGCCGATGACTTTATCAGCGCCATGCCGGAGGGTTACAACACCCGCGTCAAGGAGCGCGGCGGCAATCTTTCCCAGGGGCAGAAGCAGCTGGTGGCCTTTGCGCGTACGCTGCTGAGCGACCCCGCCATCCTGATTTTGGACGAGGCAACCTCCAGCATTGATACCCAAACGGAAAAGCTGCTGCAGGAGGGCATTCAGGAAATGCTCAAGGATCGCACCAGCTTCATCATTGCGCACCGCCTGAGCACCATCAAGAATTGCGACCGCATTCTGTATATCGGCAATAAGGGTATTATGGAAGCGGGCAGCCATGACGAGCTTATGGCTCAAAAAGGTCTCTACTACACCCTCTACACCACCCAGGCCCAGGAGCAGGGGATGGAGGTTTAAGGAAAAACAAAAAACAGCGGGGAGCTTCTTGCGTGCAAAGAAGCTCCCCGCTTGCTTTTTTCTGTTTGAAAAGCGCCGCTCACGCGGAAAAGGCTTTTTACAAGAGCGTAATGCCCGCCTCGCGGCACTTGCGCTGGGTGTCGGCATCCCAGATGGAGGACTGTACCTCGCCGATGTGCGCCTTGCCAAGCAGCAGCATGCACAGACGGCTTTGACCGATGCCTCCGCCAATGGTGAGGGGCAGCTCGCCATCCAGCAGCATGCGGTGATAGGTAAGGCCCCGGCGGTGATTGCAGTTTGCGGCGTTCAGCTGCGCATCCAGCGTAGCGCTGTCCACGCGGATTCCCATGGAGCTAAGCTCGATGGAGCAGTCCAGCGTGGGGCAATAGTAAAACAGGTCGCCGTTCAGGTTCCAGTCGTCATAGTCGGGGGCGCGTCCGTCATGGGGCTGGCCGTTGGACAGCTTGTGGCCGATGCCCATGATAAAGGTGACGGGATGCTCCCTTACAAACAGATTCTCGCGTTCCTTGGGGCTTTTGTCCGGATACAGCTGCAGCAGCTCCTCGGCGGTGATAAAGGTAACCTGATCGGACAGCTGGGTATGCAGCTTGGGATAGCGGCCGTTTACAATGAGGGAAGCATCCGAAATGCACTGCACAATGTCGCGTACGGTGGACTTGAGAAAGTCAAGCGTGCGCATTTCACGGGTGATCACGCGTTCCCAATCCCACTGATCCACGTAGATGGAGTGCAGGTTATCCAGCTCCTCATCGCGGCGTATGGCGTTCATATCGGTGTAAATGCCCTTGCCGGGATAGATGTCATAGCGGTACAGCGCCATGCGCTTCCACTTGGCCAGTGAATGCACCACCTGCGCATCCATCTGCGCGGCGGGAATATCAAAGGAAACAGGACGTTCGACACCATTCAGGTCGTCGTTGAGGCCTGTGGCGGGATCCACAAACAGGGGTGCGGATACGCGCTTCAGGTTAAGCGCCATCGCCAGATGATCCTGAAAGGTGCGCTTGATCAGGCTGATGGCCGCCTGGGTTTCGTACAAGGAGAGCTTGGGTTCGTAACCGGCGGGAATCGTGGTGCGGTTCATGGTTTTGCCTCCCAGCTTGGATCAAAATATAGGCTATTATAGCACAACCGGGCAGGAAAGGCCAGAAAAATGTGGAATAGCTTGATCCATACAGACTCTGTCAGGAGAAGGGGATTGAAGATGTTTTTAAACACGGATTGGATGAAGGACGATGAGATTTGGTTGCGGCTTGACCGAACCGCACCGGCCGATCCTCAAAAAAACTGGGTGCCCGCCTATCATTTCAGCATTTGTCTGGCGGATGGTAGCGTCGTTGGTCATTGCGATTTGCGCATCGGGCACAACCGGAATCTGTATTACGGCGGAAATATCGGCTATGGCGTGGACGCGGCATATCGCGGCCATCACTATGCGGGCAAGGCGTGCAGGCTGCTGCTGGAGCTGGCGAGAAAGCACGATTTGGGCTATGTCTATATCACCTGCAATGTAACCAACCACGCCTCTGCCAGAACCTGCGAATACGCGGGCGGAAGGCTGATAGCCGTGGAAGATCTGCCGGAGGAAAATGATATGTACAAGGAAGGAATTCGCACCGTAAAGGTTTACCGTTTTGAGCTCTAAAGACCGGCTAATGCTTTTGCCGGGCGGCAAAGGCGTCGCTTTCCTGCCGGGTAATCTCGTGATGGCTGTACCGTGCCTTTTCGTAAAGCCGGGCAGACGATTCCTCCAGCGTTTCGCGGGCGGTTTGGCTGGCGTCCCATTCCGGGTGCCTGCCGCGCAGCATGCCGTACCGCGCGCGTATCTGATCGCGCGGGGAGAGGTCTTTCAGGCTGCGCCGGATGTGACGCCTGAAAAGAATGCGTCGTGCAGAGCCAAAACGCTCCTCTCCCTGCAAGCGGGTATCCTCCAGCTCGTCCACATAATCCTCGGATACCGAGGACGCATACTGACGCAGGCGGCCGTAAAGATACGCGGCCAGCTTTTTCAGTTTGCGATAGACAAAACGAATCGCCCACAGCATGGCCAGTACGATAACGGCGGCGGCAAGAGCCATCGCGATTTTCTCCAGTATCTGGGCCAGCAGACTGGTTTCTTCGCCCTCCAGGCCGCCCAGCAGCTCCTGAGCGCCCATCCCGCCCGTGCCGGAGGCTTCTCTGGAGGCAAAGAGGGTCATGAGCCATTTTGCAATCAGCACAACGGCCTGTCTGATCCACTCAAAAATCTGCCGAAGCATTTTGGCAAACGCCGGAATCAGTGAAATCAGCAGCACAAAGCCCAGCATGAGCCAAGTAAGCAGCCTGCTGCGCCGGCGGATGGAGAGGGGAACGGCATGGCTGTCCGGCATGGCGCTGGCCAGGTTTTGACGGTTGAGAGAAAGCATGAACAGCAGCAGAAAGAGGATAAAGGAAACGATCAGCAGCGTGGACACAGCCGCGTTGGCAGGGGGCTTGAAGAACAGAAACAGCTGCGCAAGCAGATGCGCGCAAATGCAGGCAGCCGGAATGGCCATGGGCGGCTCCCGTCCCCGCTCCCAGCCGGCCATGGGCAGGGTGATCAGCAAAAGAAGAGTATACAGAAGGGCAACGGCCATGCGTAGAACAAGCGTTTCGTTCCCAAGCGCCCAAAAGCTTCCTGCAAACAGCACGGCAATGCCTGAAATGGCATAAAGCAGCCGCCGCCTGCCCGGCAGCAGCATGCACGCGCATGCAAGCGCCAGATACGCAGCGGGCACGGCCAGCCACGGCATCAGGGAACCGCTTCCCCAAAAGCAGTAAAGCAGAACAGGAATGGGCAGCAGGCCGCAGGCCATCATCAGCGGAAGCTGACAGCGAAAAAGGCGGTTGTGCATCAGGCGCTCGCCTCCTTCCCCAGCAAATGCATGTGCACGGTATTCCCGCGCAGGCGAAGCTCCTCCACGCGCTCCTCGATCTCCGTACAGGTGTAGGCGGAAAGCAGCAGAAAATCCACGCCGCTCAGCCCCATAAGCTCGTCGAGAAACTCATGAAAATTTTTGACAAAGCGCACCTGAAGGCGCGCCATGGCCGATAGCAGCTCCTCCTCACGGCAGGCTCCGGCAGCGGGCGGCATTACGGTGCAGGCGGCATTTTGCCCCTGCGGCATGTTTGCGGCAAAACCGCAGGGAAGGCCGCTGGCCAGCGCCTGCGAGCACAGCGTTGCCGCCATGGAAATGGCATGCTCCACGGGGCCCTGCTCGTATTCCATCAGGCTTCCCCACTGGTGATAGGTCAGCTGCGCGTTGACCACCACCATCAGCCGCACCTGCGCGGTAAAATCGTGGGTGCGCACCTGCAGCTCTCCTGTGCGGGCGGTTGCCGCCCAATGAATATCGCGCACATTGTCGCGAAACTGATAGGGACGGATGCCGTTTACAAGAAACGGATCCTGCAAAAGCTGCCGGGGCACAATGCTTTCGCCCAGCAGACGGTAAAACGGCTCGGGTATTTCGTCGGGATCCAGCAGCTTTGGATACACCAGAATGGGCACGCTGTCGCGCTGCTCGATGCTTGCGCAGGAAAAACCCAGCAGATCGCCCGCAGTAAGCGTGGCGTTGCCGATATCATACGCGCCCCGTCTGGCCAGAAACACCCTGTGGCGGCGTGTGATTTGCTGGTAGGGCATCAGCATGAACAGGCTGCGGTGATACATTTCGCCGCCCAGGCTCAAATTGTCCTGCCGTCCAAAGCGCAAAAAGCCGGAGATACGGCTTTCCAGCCGAAGCCACGGCACCAGCAGCGGGCGGTCGTTGCGTACAACCTCCACCACCTCAACGGTTTCTCCCTCATAGGCGGCCGGAACCGAAAAATAGCGCCTGCATTGCAGTCCCCTGAGCGCAAATACGCGCAGCACCACGCTGAACGCCACGCTTACCAGAGCCAGAACCAGCAGAATCACCAGCACGCTCATAGCGCTTCCTCGGTGGGAACGGGAAGCTGCTGAAGCCGCTCCTGAAGGAAGCTCTGCGCGCTCTGGCCGTGCATGCCCCGCATCAGCATGCGGTGGTTCAGCACAGGCACCGCCATTTCCTTTACATCATCGGGAATGACATAATCGCGCCCGCGCACGGCGGCAAGCGCCTGGCAGGCCCGCATCAGGCTGAGCATGGCGCGGGGCGAGGGTCCAAGGCGCACCCGGTCCGGGTTGCGGGCCGCCTCGCACAGGGCGGCAATGTAGCTCATAATGGGCTCGGATACTTCGCATTGCGCATACAGCCTGCCTGCCTCGCGCAGCTCGCTCATTTCCGCCACGGGCTCCAGCGAAGCAAGGGGGGTGGCGGAGCAGAAGCGGCGCATCATGGCAAGCGCTTCCTCCTGAGTGGGGTAGCCCAACGAAATGCGGATGAGAAAGCGATCCAGCTGTGCTTCCGGCAGGGGAAAGGTGCCCTGCGTTTCCACCGGGTTTTGCGTGGCGATAACCAGAAAGGGCGCGTCAAGGGCATAGGTTATGCCACCCTCGGATACCTGACGCTCCTCCATGCATTCCAAAAGCGCGCTCTGGGTGCGCGGTGTGGCGCGGTTGATTTCATCCGCCAGAAGGATATTGGTGAAAACCGGGCCGCGCACAAACGCAAAATCGCCCGTTTGCTGGCGAAACACGCGCGTGCCGGTTACATCCGCAGGCAGCAGATCGGGAGTGAACTGCACGCGGGCAAAGCCGCCGTTCATGGATCGGGCAAGCGCTTTGGCCAGCGTTGTCTTGCCGGTGCCCGGCACATCCTCCAGAAGCACGTGTCCGCCGCATATCAGCGCGGAAAGCACCAGCTCCAGCTCCCGATCCTTTCCAATGATTACTTTTTGAATATTGTGCCGGATTTTTTCCACGAGCAAAGCAATCTGCCGGTATTCCATGAGCCTGCATCTCCATTCGCACAAAAAAATCATTTCATTTAGTTTTTCTATCATCAGCCCAAAAGGAGAAATTGTCAAGAAAAAAGTTTTGCAGGATAGGAACGTGCGGCCGTTTCACGCTGCACCAAAAACGCCTGGGGCTTTCCGGCCTTCAGGAGTTTTGCAAACAGGTGCATCCGCACTCTATTCTGCTTTTGGATCCAGAAAGGAAACAAAGCTTTCTTCCGTCAGCTCGTAATCCACGGAAGACTGCGGCTTTCCCAGCTGATCCTGCCAGCTGTTGAGGTTGACGCGCAGCTTTCGAAACCCGAGCTGCTCATATACGTGCTGGGCTCTCCGATTGGCAAGATTGGTGTCGAGAACAATTTTTTGAAAGCCGTATTCATGAAACAGCGCGTCAATCAACAGGCTGAGAATGATTTTGCCATAGCCTCTGTTCTGGAAGGAAGCGTCGCAGATTTTGATGCCGATTTCGCAGGTTTGCTCATCCGTTGGACGGTAATTAAGCTCGCCGATGGGCCTGCCATCGCAGGTGATGATATGCAGCAGCGGCTTTTCGCTCTGCGCCGCAATCTGCCGGAGGATCTCGTTCTCGGTTATGCCCAGCCCCTTCGGAAACCCTGCGTGCGCCATTACGCTGCCATCGTTCCACCACGTGCACAGCTGGGGCGCATCCTGAAGGGTTGCCTCCCGGATGCCAAGGTTTGAACAGGTACGCTTCATTGATGATTTTCCTCCTGATCCCAAAATCCGGACGCATTTGTATGCAGCGCCCAAACCATGCTGCCGGTGAACCGTCCAAACGGCTGGCAACGGAATGCGGCGTCATGATTCTCAGAGATGATCTTCAACATTCGACGCCTGTTCACCCAAAACCTTTTTGGGGGTGACGGGTCACGACCGCCATGCATGTTTCAAAGGAAAAGTACAATTTTGCTCATTTTTAATGTGCTGTCAAGTGCAGAGTGATAAAAAATAAATTGATTTCAAGAAATATCACTTGACAAAAGATTCCTGCAGGATATAAGATAATATCAAATAGTTGTAGTGTTCAATCACCTTTGAGGAGGGAATATGATGCTTACCCCTGTTCTTCATTCCTGCCCGTCGATTACCCGGTACGAGCACAACCCCGTACTGACCAGCCGTGAGGTGCCCTATGCCAGCACACTGGTTTTCAATGCCGGCGTCATCAAGTGGCAGGGCCGGTATGTCATGGTTTTTCGCAATGACTACCATTACCTGGAAGGCGCCCGCTTTGAGGGCACCAACATCGGAATCTGCACAAGCGCGGATGGCATTCACTGGCAGGTGGATCCCCAGCCCTGCTTTGATGTGAAGGACGATGCGCTGATGGCCAAATTCGGCCTGCCCAGGGGCGAGATCACCCGCTGCTATGATCCCCGCCTGACGGTGATTGAAAACGAGGTGTACATGACCTTTGCCGTGGACACCCGGCACGGCCTGCGCGGCGGCATTGCCAGAACGGTGGATTTCAGAAACTGGGACATCCTGTCCCTGACGGTGCCGGACAATCGCAACATGGTGCTGTTTCCCGAAAAGATCAACGGGCGCTATGTGCGTCTGGAACGCCCCATGCCCGTGTACAGCCGCGGACGCGACCGCTTTGACATGTGGCTGAGCGAATCGCCGGACATGATCTTCTGGGGCAAGTCCACTCTGGTGGCGGCGGTGGAGGATTTTCACTACACCAACGACAAGGTCGGGCCCGGCGCGCCGCCCGTAAAGACCGACAGGGGCTGGCTGGTCTTTACACATGGGGTGGACATTGACCAGACGCGTGGCAAAAACGGCTGGGAGGATGCGTGGAAAAAGCGCTACTGCGCCGGTATGGTGCTGCTGGATCTGAAAGATCCCGGCAAGGTTATTGGCGTGTACCGCGACCCGCTGCTGGCTCCCGAAACGGATTATGAAGCCGTGGACGGTTTCCGCACCAATGTCATTTTCCCCACCGGCGCCATTCTGGAGGAAGACGGCACGGTGAAAATCTACTACGGCGCGTCCGATACCGTTATCGCGCTGGCCACAGCCAATGTGAACGAGCTGGTCGATCTTTGCCTGGCCGGCGGCGCAAGATAAATAAACAAAGGCCTCCGCAAACAAAGCAGTCCGGTTTGCGGAGGCCTTTCGGTTACTCTTCCATGCGGCGTACGCTGCTGCGGTAGATGGGCCGGCCCAAAAGCTGAATGCGCCGGGGAGAAGCGCTGTCCTCTTTCAGCAGGTCGATGGCCGCGTGCGCAATGCCTGTGCTGGGCGTTGCGTAAGTGGTAAGGTCGTGGGAGAGAACGTCGTAGGTTTCCACGTTATCAAAACCCACGACGGACACGTCCTGCGGGCAGTGAAGCCCGCGCTTTTCCAATTCAAGAATCAGATTGTGGGCCACGGAATCGTTTCCGCACACAAAGGCGGAGGGCAGCTCGTCCATGCTGTCCAGCGCCCTGCAGATTCGTTCGGGGGTTTCCGTTTCACATTCCCTGTCCTGCAGCAGCGAGTTGCTAAGGATGGGCAGATCATGGTCGCGCAGGGCACGCCTGAAGCCGATCCAGCGGTCCTCAAGGCTGGATGTACGGTGCACGGCGCCAAGGAACTGAATGGCCCTGTGGCCGTTTTCAATCAGATGGGTTGTCAGCAGATACGCGCCGGACGTGTTGGCAGTGGTTACGCTGTCCACCAGAATATCCTCATAATACTGGTCGGCCATTACGTAACGCAGATGCAGGTTCTGGAGCATGCGGCAATAATCGCGGGAAAGATTGCCGATGCTGATGATGCCCTGATTGCGCGCGGCGCTTAGCATGTAGGGCTCCTGACACTGTGCTTCGGCCGATTCGGACACGCTGCTGATGATGAGCTGGTAACCCAGGCTGGCGGCGTAGGCCTCCATTTCAAAGCACAGACGGTGATAAAAGATGCTTCCGGCGCCGGTGTAGCGCTGGGGGATGAGCGCAAGAATGCAGCCCTGCATTTTGCTTACTGCCTGATAATGCATTTCGTTTGCCTTGGCCATCACGCGCTCGCGCAGTTCCCGGCTGACGCCCTCCTTGTTGCGAAGCGCCAGCGAAACCGCATTTTTACTGATGCCAAGGTCTTTGGCGATATCGGCCAGAGTGACATTCTTGCTTCTCAAAATAACCCCTCCAGTAATGAAGCTATTGGTAGTATGACATTTGTAAAGTGATTTGTCAAGTAAAATCAACCAGTTATTCCCATAACATGTTTAACATTGAATTATTTTGGACAGAAATGATAAAAATGGCTTGCATTTCCCAATTCCCTGTGTTAAAATAAAGTTATGTACATTGATTTTCAAGTTAATAACCTGCCGGAAAGGGGAAAATGACGGATGGCGCAGCAATCCTTGACAAGCGGATCGCTTTCGGCCAACGAGGCCAAGCAGATCGCGAAACTGAACAGGAAAAAATCGGATCGTTCCCGTTTGCGCAGGAGTCTCAGTCTTTACTGGCTGCTGATTCCGGGTTTGATTCTGATTCTGATTTTCCACTATACGCCCATGTACGGTCTGGTGATCGGCTTTAAAAAGTACAATATCTTTGCTGGTGCCAACCCCTTTGACGCCATTGCCAAAAGCCCGTGGGTAGGTCTGGCCAACTGGTCAAAGCTCTGGGTGCAGAGCAAGTTCCGTCAGGCAGTGGCCAACACCTTCATCATCAGCGCCATGAAGATTGTGATCGGCTTTCCGATTCCGATCATCCTGGCCCTCATGATCAACGAGGTTCGCAACACCGCCCTGAAGCGCACGCTGCAAACGGTTATGTACCTGCCCCATTTTATGAGCTGGGTGGTCGTTGGCGCTCTGTTTATGAACATTCTGGGCACCACCGGCATCGTTAACGCAATCATCGTGGCCTGCGGCGGCGAAGTACAAAAGTTCTTTATGGACAACAACTGGTTCCGCTGGGTGCTGCTTTTGACAAGCGTGTGGAAGGAATCGGGCTGGGGCACCATTGTGTATCTGGCCGCCATTACCAGCATCGATCCGGCGCTGTATGAGGCCGCGCGCATCGACCGCGCCAACCGCCTGCAGCTGATCTGGCACGTAACGCTGCCCGGCATTGCCGGCACGGTTGTCATGATGCTGATCCTGCGCCTGGGCGGCATCATGGACGCGGGCTTCAGCCAGATTCTGGTTATGTACAACTCCACCGTTTACAAATCCGGCGACATCATCGGCACATACGTCTACCGCGAAGGTCTGGGCAAGCTGAACTGGAGTCAGGGCACGCTGGTCGGCATGTTCAACTCCATCATCAACATGGTTCTGGTACTCTCCGGCAATATCATCAGCCGCAAGCTGACCGAACGCAGCATTTGGTAAGAAAGGAAGAGAGATGATCATGGCAAAAAAGAAAAACAATTCCTCCTTTGCCCTGACCCGCGGCGAGAAGATTTTCGAAGCAGTCAACGCGGTCATTCTGATCCTTCTTGGCATGCTGATGCTGTTTCCCTTTCTGAACACGCTGGCCAAGTCGTTTTCCGGCGACACGGCCATTCTGACTGGCCAGGTTCTGCTCTGGCCGGTGGATTTTCAGACCGGCACCTACAAGTACGTGCTTCGGGAGCCGCAGTTCTGGAATTCCCTCAAGGTATCCACCTTCAACACCATCGTGGGTACGGCCGGATCCATGATTGTTACCTGCCTGACGGCCTATCCGCTTTCCAAAACGTGGATCTATGGCCGCAAGCCCCTCATGCTTGTTTTCGTCTTCTGCATGCTTTTCAGCGGCGGCATGGTGCCCAGTTACCTGCTGATGCGCTCCCTGAACCTGATCAACACCATCTGGGTGCTCATCCTTCCCGGCATGCTTAGCATCTACAACATGATCCTCATGAAGAACTTCTTTGAGGAAATACCCGAGGCCATTGAGGAATCCGCCCAGCTGGACGGTGCGGGCAGCCTGCGCACGCTGGTATCCATCGTTCTGCCCATGTCGCTTCCGGCCATGGCCACCATCGGTCTGTTCTACGCCGTGGGCTATTGGGATAACTACATGTCCGGCCTGATGTACATCACCGATCCCAAGCTGCGCTCCCTGCAGCAGTACCTGTACGTGCTGGTTACCGAGGCGGTAACCGTAAATGAGAACATGTCCATGGACGCACTGGAAAACGCCGCGCTCAACAGCGAGGCCATCCGTGCCGCCACCATTATGCTGGCCTGCGTACCCATCATGTGCGTATATCCCTTCCTGCAAAAGTATTTTGTCAAGGGCATGCGCGTGGGCTCCGTAAAGGGCTAAAAAGGAATATTAGCGGGTGCAGAGATACCCGCCAATAAATAAAGGAGGTAATCCCTATGAAGAGAACCCTGGCAATCCTGCTGGCGCTGGTGCTCACGCTGTCCCTGTGCACCTTCGCCGCCGCTGAAGAAGCGAAGGTCATCAAAGTGCTTCATGTCAACCAGTCCTTCGACATGAACGACAACTATGTTGGCAAGCTGCTGGAAGAAGCAACCGGGTATAAGGTAGAGTATTCCTACTATACCGATGACAACCAGCTGGCCATGGAAGTGGCCTCCGGCACCGACTATGACCTGATCACGCTGGGCACCAGCATGTATCAGACCCTGCTGGCGCAGGGCGCTCTGAAGGACATCGCTCCTCTGCTGGAGAACTACCCCAGCCTGAAGGAGAACATCTCCGCTCTGGGCTGGATCTACGTTGCCGGCGAGGACGGCGGCATCTACGGCATCCCGAACGTTGACGACGCCGTGTACGTTGGCGGCATCGGCTACCGCAGCGATATCTTTGCCGATCACAACTACCAGGAGCCCAACACCATCGATGAGTTCTACGATCTGCTGGTCGCCATCAAGAACGACACCGGCATGATCCCGCTGACCGGCAATGCCGCCGTGGAACCCGTTATCGCTTCCGCTTTCGGCCTGTCCTATGACTTTGTTGTGGACGAAGAGAACAACGCCATCGTTTCCTGGCTGCGCCTGCCCGGTATGAAGGAATACCTGGCCTGGATGAACAAGGCCTACAACGAAGGCCTCATCGACATTGACTGGCCCGTGAACACCGGCGACACCATCAACAACAAGATCTCCTCCAACCAGGCCTGCATGACCTATGCGGCTCACTGGTCCACCCTGAACTGGGTCAACGCTCTGGTTGACAGCGGCGACACCGACGCCTACTTCAAGAGCATCGTTCCCCTGGAAGATGCCAACGGCAAGCGCCACATCGCTGTTTCCAACGGCATCAGCCGCGTTTTCGCCATCCCGGTAACCGCCTCCGATGAAGACGCTGCCTACACCCTGGAAATGATCGCCAACCGTCTGGAAAAGGAAAACTACTGGCTGTTCAACGACGGCATTGAAGGCACCCACTACACGATGGGTGAGGACGGCGTACCGCTGCCCATCCTGCCCATCTTCAACGATGACATGGGCAAGGGCTCTGAATACCAGATTGGCCGCAACCAGTACGAGCATCCCATCACCTGGATGGCCCGCGTGCACAAGACCCAGGTTCAGTGGGATACCTTCTACGATGCCAACAGCAAGGCCGCGAAGTACGGCTTTGAAGGCAAGCCCATGACCTTTGCCAACTTCCCCGAGTACACCGAGTACTCCTCCGCGCTGACCACCCTGTGCAACGACTACTTCAAGCAGATCATCGCCGGCACCGAGAGCCTGGATAACTACGATGATTTCGTAGCCGAGTGGGAGGTAAGCGGCGGCAAGGAACTGGAAGAAGCTGCCACTGAATGGTATCGCGCCAACACCGCTCTGGTTGAAGCTGCCCGCAAGAGCACCTCTCCCTACAACGAGATCTTCGGCTATGCCATCGACTAAATCCAATTCGGACAACGTCATATGACACCGCTGGACTCATCGCTTTCGCGGTGGGTCCAGCTTTTTAAATGATGATGGAGGAACAACCATATGAGCGTAGAAACCCTGACCCGGAAAAAATGGGATCTGATTGTGGTAGGTGGCGGCATGACCGGCGTTGCGGCTGCTGTGTGTGCGCGCCGCCAGGGCCTGGATGTGCTGATTCTGGAAAAGAGCGGTTTTCTGGGCGGCGCGGCAGGCACCATGCTGATCAATCCCTTCATGCCCTATACCACCACTGTGGATGGCGAGCGTTTTCTGCTCAGTCGCGGCTTCTTTACCGAGATGCGCCAGCTGCTCAGCGATGTGGACGGCTACCGCAAGGGCGACCTGCAGGCCGCCGGCAGCGAGGACATTCACGAAGAATACGTAAAACTGGCTTTTGACCGTCTGGTCACCCGCGAGGGCGTGCAGCCTTTGTTCCATGCCACTCTGTGCGGCGTGGAAAAAGAAGGCGAAACCCTGAAGGCCGTAAAGGTGGCTACCAAGGCGGGCGTGCTTGCCTTTGAAGCGCGGTACTTCATCGATTGCACCGGCGACGCCGATCTGGCTGTGATGGCTGGCTGCCCCTTCCAGTTGGGCCGCGAGGATAACCTTTGCCAGCCGATGACCCTTTGCTTCCGCATCGGAAATGTGGATATTCCCACTTTCCGCAAAAACAGCGCCCTGATGCAGGAAAAGTACAAGGAGTTCCAGGCCGCCGGCAAGATCAAGAACCCCCGCGAAAATGTGCTGGTGTTCAATACCCTGGTGGATGGTATGCTGCACTTCAACACCACCCGTGTCGTCAAGCACAATCCCACCGATCCGCTGGACGTGACCAAAGCGGAAATGACAGCCCGTGAGCAGATGTTTGAAATGTACCACTTCCTGCGCGACAACATTCCCGGCTTCGAAAACAGCCACCTGCTGTACTCCGCCGGTGAAATCGGTGTGCGCGAGAGCCGCATGATCGTGGGCGAATACGTGCTCAATCAGGATGATCTGGTCAACTGCGTTCATTTTGACGATGCCATTGCCGCCGGCAACTACGACATCGATATCCACAACCCCGAAGGCTCCGGCACCAGCCACTACTATTTCCCCGCAGGCACCTGGTACACCATTCCCTACCGCAGCCTGCAGCCCCAAAACGCGGATAACCTGCTGGTCGCGGGCCGCTGTATCTCCGCCACGCACGAGGCGCAGGCCAGCGTGCGCATCATGCCTATTGTAACCACGTTGGGCGAGGCCGCAGGTGTGGCTGCTGCTGTGGCTGCCAAAGCAAACGTGGGCGTAAAGCAGGCCAATGTGAAGGAAATCCAGCGCATTCTCAACGAAAACGGCGCGTTTACGGGTCTGTGATGTTCAGGTCCGCTTTCTGAAAGATCTTTCAGGAGGGATCGGAGGGCTGCCGAAAAGCGCTACAGAGAGCTTTTGGCAGAGCCGAAAACAGTTCCGTCCGTTTTTGACATGCTGCACAGGAGGGAATATCATGCATTCCTATTCCAGAGAAATACCCGTTGTGGACGATTATGAGATCATTGTAATAGGCGGAGGCCCTGCGGGCTGTGCCGCGGCTGCTGCTGCGGGGCGCGAGGGCAAAAAAACGCTGCTTCTGGAAACCACCGGCGCGCTGGGCGGGATGGGAACGCTTGGTCTGGTGCCCGCGTGGACGCCCTTTTCGGACAAGCAGAAAATTGTGTACCGCGGCATTGCCGGGCGCATGCTTGAGCTGACCCGACAGGCGCTGCCCCATGTGGGGGATCGCGACTGGGTGGATTGGGTGCCGATCGACCCGGAAGCTCTCAAACGCCAGTACGATGAGCTGATGGAAGAAAACGGCGTTCACATTCTGTTCCACACGCTGGTGGTGGATGTGGAAAGCGAAAACGGTCACGTGACCGGCCTTGTCGCCGCCAACAAAAGCGGTCTTGCACTCTACCGCGCGCAGGTCTATGTGGATTGCACCGGCGACGCGGACATCGCCATCGGCGCGGGCGCGCCCTATGAAAAGGGCGGCGAAGGCGGCGACATGCAGGCGGCAAGCCTCTGCTTTACGCTGACCAATGTGGATGAATATGCTTATCTGCACGGCCCGCGGCTGCATCCCCACAACCCCGACAGCCCCATCCACCAAATCATCAAGGACGGCAAGTACCCTCTGATTCCCGACACTCACCTGTGTCAGGAGCTCATTGGGCCCCGCACCGTAGGCTTTAATGCAGGCCACCTGTGGGATGTGGACGGCAGTGACCCCCAGAGCGTTTCCAACGCCCAGATCAAGGGCCGCAAGCTGGCCAAGGCCATTCGCGACGCGCTGGCCGAGTATGTGCCCGCCGCCTTTGCCAACGCGCAGCTGGTACAGACCGCGCCGTTGGTAGGCATCCGCGAAACGCGCCGCATTCGGGGCGATTATGTGCTGAGCCGCGAAGACTACGTGGCACGCCGCAGCTTTCCGGATGAAATCGGCCGCAACTGCTACTATCTGGATATCCACTACAGCCCAAAGGCCATTCAGCACGCCCGGGAAACCGGAGTTCCCCTGGAGAAGGAAACCCGCTATGCACCCGGCGAATCCCACGGCATTCCCTACCGCAGCCTGCTGCCGCTGAACGTGGATAACGTGCTGGTTGCGGGTCGCTGCATCAGCACCGACCGCGCAGTACAGGGCAGCATCCGCGTTATGCCCTGCTGTCTGGTAACCGGCGAAGCGGCGGGTGTAGCCGCAGCGCTCAGCCTGCCCACCGGCCAAACCCGGCAGGTGGATACCGATCTGCTTCGTGAGAAGCTGCGCGGTTATGGCGCGTTCTTTGAATAACGGGCACGCCCAGGCTTCCCGGACCCTTTCCGTCCAATTCTCAAACACCTCGATCATCCGTGGTAAATGAAAAGCGGCCAACCCTTTCATTGACAGCTTTTTGCTGGCGGTTTCCTTTACAGCAAAAGTTACCTCAATGTCCGGCGTTGGCCGCTGTTTGATTTGAAAGCATATCGGCATCGCCATAAGCGCGGATGCGTTTTGCGTCAATCAATTTTGAAATCTCTACTGGAATGATCCTGTCAATTGTGCTTTGTTTTGGCGGAAAGATCGTGCAGCAAGCTTTTTAGCAGCCTGAGGAACCCTTTTGGGTTTCTCCGCTTTTTCTGGCAGGAAACTGGAAGAAAAGGCTGGGGTGATTCGTATAGATTGTAACCATCATTTCTTAGGAGGAATCATCCATGAAACACGCAGCAACGATCCTGCATACAGGACTTATGATACTGGTTGCATTGCTGCTTTCAGGCAGCGCATTGGCGGGCAGCGAATTATCATCCGACGCGGCTGCGCTCTTTCAGACTGCTCATCCTGCGCATACGATGATCCTTTTCGATCAATGGGGCCCTACGGCAGCTGCCGTGTTGTACGATGGAAGCACACAGGTACTGTGTCTTGCAGAAGAAAGAAAGGGTACGTGGGAGCTGGTGGTATCCAATCCCACAGCCTTGCGTCAGGATACGCCCGTCTCAAGCCTGCTGCTGGATACGGATGAAACGCTTTTTTGGGCCTACAGCACCGATGGCGGGATAAGCGAAACCTACCATGCCGTGCGCACCGACGGTCAGTGGCGTTTGGCCGGCATGATGAGCAGTGAAAACCACGGCAATGGAAACATCAGCGAATACCATCTGTCGTATCATGAGGGACGTTTGCAGTACAGTACCTGCCTGTGCGATGAGAATGATAACATCCTGTCCGCGTATGAGTATACGCCTGTTCCTGCGGCATGGCTGGATGAGATGATTCCGCTCAACATCTATGACGATTCACGCTTTCCCAAGCCCAATAACACCTACACCCACAGCTGGCTTTCAAACGAAGCCACGGCTATGGCGGCAGCGGAGCTTTTCCCCGACGATACCTTTCTTGGCGGCTGCGCCGGGAGGAATCATCTGGAATTTTTTCTGCAAAAGCCCAACGGAGATCGTGTTATTGTCTCCTGCCGGTTTGATGAGAAGGATGGATGGAAGATTACCAGCAGCACGCCGCTGCCGGAAGGCACCACTTATGGCTTTGAAAACTTCTCCTCGTCGCTGGTCATCGGCGATCTGCTGGTGAATATCGGCCCGGTGGATGAAACCACCTGTGGCGTAACCTACATCTACAACGCCGTCAACACCGATTATGACCAGCGTATGTTCAGTTTGGGTAAAAACTGGATCACAGGTGATGCGCCGAACGGCTTTGACAACTGCTTTGGCGATCATCCGTGGGGCGATATCACCGTAATCGACTGGAAGAGTCTGCCGCATTCGCTGGATGAGGCGCTGTCACGGATGGACACCTCCGATTGGGCTGTGGTGAACAATCCCAACCCTGCCGACCGGCTGCATCTGCGTGTAAAAGCGGAACGCGACGCACAGTCGCTGGGCAAATACTACAACGGTACCCCTGTCCGCATTCTGCAAAAAAAGGGTGCCTGGGTGCATGTGGATGTGTTTGGTGTGACGGGCTGGATGATGGAAGAATATCTCGCTTTCGGTTCTGCCGGACATACGGTAGAAGCTGCGTTTCCTTCCAGAGTGGCTATGGAAGCCAAAGCAGATCATTTTGTCTACGCAAAACCTGAAACGGGTCATCCGATTGCCAATGTAAAGAACACGCAACAGAGTTTGCTGGTACTGGCGGTTGTGGGCGACGACTGGTATCATGCGTGGTTCCCGGAAGAAAACCTGACCGGCTATGTTCTTCAAAGCGACTGGCGGGAAGGCAATGGCTAAGGAAGGTGTTTTGATGAAAAAGGCATTCTGTTCGCTGCTTCTTCTTTTGGTTTTTGTGATCAGCGCAGGCTGTGCCTGCGCCGAAGCCCTCGTGCAGTACACAGGGCAAGTACATCCCGAACTGCCCGTGCTCACGCTAACCGTAACCGATACGGGCGAGCGTACGCAACAACCCGCAGGCAACAACCTCCTGCAGGTTGCCATTGAGGCGCAGGACGGCAGCCTGTCGCAGAGGCTTACATGGGAATCCATCGAAAATCCCGCATTTGAGAAAATGGTGCCGTTGGCCCGTTTCATGGATTTGAATTTTGATGGCTACAACGATCTGGTACTGCTTGTGGCACAGGGCGCACGGAACGAGTTTTGTGCTTTCTCAATGTGGGATGTGGAGGCAAAGCGGTTTCGTCCTGTATATCAGGACTGCGAATGGCTACGCGAGGAGGCGCGCCTTTCAGATGAAATCAAACAGGTGGAGCTGTGCAATCCAGAACTGTTTCCGGAAAAAGGCATGCTGCTTTCCGACGTGCAGGATGGCTATCGTTTTTCCAGACAGATTTTCTACATGTGGGACGGCTCCTATCATTTAACACCCAAGTACATCTGTGATATCTATGACGCAGGCGAGGGCCTGATTGGCGAGTCCATGACGCAGTTCATGACCCGTGTGACCTTTTTGTGGGATGAACAGTATCCCGAAAACTGGTACCATGGACAGGATGGCGTGGCCGGCGAACGACGAAAGGCCGCACGCGAAATGGCGCTGGGTGGTCCCGACAGGAAACGGATGCAGGTGGCCAATGTTGACTGGGTTCATTTGCGCAAGCAGGACAACAAGGTATCTCCTTCGCTGGCCAGGATCAATGCAGGAGAACAAGTGACGGTTCTTGTGGATGAATGCGGGTCGGAAAACGGTTGGGTACGTGTGCTGTATGATTTGGGTGAGCACCATTCCATCACCCTGGATGAATATGAAACCGGGCGCTTTACACGGACCGGCTATATCTGGCATAGCTTTTTGGAACCGCTTGGCTGACGAAAAAAATACCCAAGTACCGAAAGCTTCCTGCTGATTATGTTGGTGCCCATGATGAATATCAGCCTGATTTTATCCAGTTGTTTGCCTGGATGGATGGCAGGATTCGGATTTGCGGGGGCCTTGCTGAATCAATCTGGAGGACGGGTTCGTGTTTCATTTGGTATGCGGTGCACCTGGCTTCCAGGCTTATTCTTATAAAAGAAAATCACCCAGCTTGTATTAACAGCTGGATGATAATGTGGTGCCGGCGGTGGGACTTGAACCCACACGGTGTCGCCACCAACGGATTTTGAGTCCGTCACGTCTGCCATTCCATCACGCCGGCGAACGCAACCATTATAGCACAAAACCGCAACGGTGACAATACCGGAAACGCACTTTTTACAGCTTTCGGATATCCGCGCTCATCAGGCCGTGCTGCGTGCAGCCGTATACCAGCGTGCCTGTGCGCACGTAGGGCATGCGCACCAGCGGATCCTGCTCGGGATACAATCGCACAAAGATCATGCGGTCAAAGGTGATCAGGGCAACAAAATTCAGGTGGTGCTCCTTGGTCATGGAATGATCAAAGGTAAAGCAAAGCTCATCCTCCATCTGCTCCATATGGGGCAGATGCGCCTGATCGGCAGGCGTGGGCGCAGGAAAATCCAGCTTGCGGCCGCAGCAGCAGACCTGCGCAGGAGCAGAGGCGGTAAACAGATTGCCGCATGAGGGGCAGATGGCAAAACAAACGCGTTTCATATTTCCTCTTTCTTTTGGGCGCTGGGGCAGCGCACCGCTCAGGAGGCTTTCGATATCCACGCGAAATTCGCGGGTGAGGGCGCCAAGCATGGAAATATCCGGACAACCCATCCCGCGTTCCCACTTGGAGACGGCTTTGTCCGTTACGCACAGCCGGTCAGCCAGCTCTCGTTGGGTAAGTCCCGCTTCTTTGCGCAGCTTGCGAATCAGCTCGCCGCAGCTTTCCGCATCCATAACGATGTCCTCCTTGCATTGGTGATGCATACAGCATAACATGCCTGCCTTCTGCACGCAACCGACGGAAAGTAGAGCGCTCATCCTCCCGCGTGCTTCGCAAATATGACTGAGCGAAGCGATGGGGGAGAAGAAAACGACGGTTGGCATGAGGCCCCATTCGGAATGAAGGAAAGGAAAAAACGATGCGTCTTTTGGGCGCATCGTGGCTTGCAGACAAAAATGATCGGAAAGCGTCGGAGAACCGCAGCCCTCCGGCAACTGTTTCCAGACTGGAGCGCACCGCATTCGCAGGCTCTGGAGAAACGAGGTCAGTTTTCCTGGTTTGCCCCGGATTCGGGCTCTGCGGGATCTTCGCAGCCGCAGTCTTCTCCCCTGCATTCGCATTCGCATTTGCAATCGGGCGCTTCGCAAGCGTTTTCTTCGCAGGAAAGAGGCTCCTGTTCGGCTTCTTCATCAGCAGCGCCGGCTTCTTCCTCCGCTTCTTCGGTCTGATCTTCTTCGGCTTTTTCCTCCGGCTGCGGACGCATGGCCGAAAGCTTTTCATCCAGCTCGGAAAGCTCGCCAAGCAGCTCGGACAGGGGCGGGGGCAATTCCACGCCATCCTTCCACAGCTGCATGACAAGCCTGGGAATTTCGGCCATCATTTCGCGGCGGCGGGTTTCCAGGTTCATCTCGCTCAGCTTTTGCTGAGCGGCGTCGGAAAGGCTGGAGGCCGTTTTGCCCAGCGCTTCCAGACCCTTCAAAAAAGCGGTTTTCACATTGTTGCCCAAATTAGCCATCGTCAAACTTCCTTTCTCTTTATTTCTTTTGCATCTAATAATCATTTTGATCCTATGCAACGCGCTTGATGCGTTATGCGCTCAAGATCCTTTTCATGGATAGTATACCATGAATGGGCAAAGAGAAGGCGCTTTTTACAGGAAATTTACAAAACGCATTACCAGTGCAAAAGCAGCTGGTCTTTTTCACACACGATTTCGGCTTCCTCCATGGGCATAATTTCACCGTCCATCTGCAAACGCATATTGCGGCAACGCAGCTTGCATTTGGTGGCCATGTACCGGTGGGAAATTTTGCACTGATACAGCTTGCCCATCATTAGCGGTATCAGGTAAGCGGGAACCTTCCAGCGGGGCACAGCATCCACCACGAGCACATCCAACAGGCCATCCGTTAGTTCCGCCTGCGGCGCAATGGGAATGCCTCCGCCCATATACCGTCCGTTTGCAACGGAAAAGATCATGTACTTTCCATCCAGCACAATATCATCGCCAATTTCAATGTGCATCTGGAAGGGCCTGAACGCGGCGATGGCCCGCAACACGCCGTACAGGTAGGGCAGCAGGCCCTGCACATATTTTTTGGCCTTATCCGCATAATCCAGCGTCATCACGTCGAAACCGGTTCCACAGATGTTGATAAAAAAACGATCGTTGATGGTTCCCGTATCCACCGGGCGGGCGGGCCTGGTTAAAATCAGTTCCAGCGCGGCTTCCCAATCCATGGATATGCCCGCGGTTTTGATAAAATCGTTCCCGGTGCCGGAGGGGATGATGCCCAGCGCCGTTCTGCTGCCGCGCAAACCGGCGGCGATTTCCGTAATGGTGCCGTCGCCACCGATGGAAACCACCGTTTCGATGCCGCGCTGCGCCGCATCGCGGGCAATCTGGGTGGCGTGGGTAGGATATTCCGTTTGATGCAGCTCGTAGGCCACGCCGCGTTCATCCAAACGCTGGCACACGGCCTTGCAGGTGACCATGGAACGGCCATTGCCGGCCGCGGGGTTGACGATCAGAGCGATCATTTTGTTCCGCCTTCCCGAACGTTGAAATCAATGATTGCGAAAGAATATATGGCAATCAACCCGTTGAAAAAGCTCGCCGTTTGCGTACGTCTTTGACATGGCCGGACAAACCTGCGTAAACGCAGAAGCCGGAGGGCCTTTCACAGGTTACCCCTATAGTGTACCGTATTTTGTCGAAAAAGAAAAGAGCAAAGAAAGCCAAGATGGTATTTTGATTGTCATACCGTATGTTCAATGAGGATGCTTTGGCTGGACACCATCAAAAAAAGGCAGAGCGTTTGTTTCTCTGCCTCGGAAAAGCCCGGGCCCCGGAGCCGGTTTGATGAACGGCTCCCGGGGCGGGTTCCTTTTTACTTGGTGATGTGGAAGGAAGCGAAGATGTCTTCGGCTTCGGCCAGCATGGCTTCTTCGGTGGGCAGAGTATCCAGAGCGCCCTCGACAGAGGCCAGAGAAACCAGCACACAGGAATCCTTGATGGTATCCACATAGCAGGTCATGGTGGCGATGTAAACGTCCGGGTTTTCGTCATCATTCTGCCCTTTGCTGTAGAAGTAGTGCACATCATGGCCGCCAAGCTGAACCTGCTTGTTTTCGGTTTGCTCCTCGTAGTTGAAAGAAGCCGAAACCAGTTCGATCATCTCGGCCGCATTGCGGCTTTTGACGCCGATAGTGTAAATGCTGTTAATGGCCCTGTCTTCCTCGGTGGTTTCATAGTAGAAGAAGGTTTCATTCTCGTCGTTGACAATGCTCATGTCATAATCGGCGGGTGCATAACCGGTGGGAGCGTCGACTGTGCCAAACTCGTAGTAGCGGCCGTCAATTTCACGGATGAGCGCGTTTTCCTTCACGTTGAGCAGATTGCCCATGAAGGAGCGAACGGTGTTGGCGGGAACATAGAAATAGTCGATGGCCATTGCCAGCACCACAATAGCGGCCAGGACGATGGCGCCGATGGTCAGAATCTGCTTTTTATTTGCTTTCCAGAAGGCCTTGCGCGAAGCCAGCTTTTGCTCCTGCGCCTTTTTGCTTGCGCTTTTACGCGCGGCCAGGTTGGGACGGGAATTCTTTTTTGCCATACGATAATGCCTCCATATCAATCAAAATGGTTTTCTTAGTATAACACGCTTTGCGGGCGGATTTCCAGCCTTGGGGCAGAATTTACGCAAATTTCATATTTGATCACTTTCCAGGCGCGTTGCGCACGAAAGAGGATTATGGATGCTTTGCATTTCGCGCCGTACTGTGCTATGATAACGCCAGTGGGAGGTGCTTCAAATGAAAACAGGTATTCAGGTTTCCAGCTTTAAGCCGGTTTTGACCAACGAAGCGCAAGTGAAAAACGCATTTGCCCAAATGAAGGCCATGGGCTGCCAATATGTGCAGCTGCAGTGGATTGATCCCTCCGTACCCATTGAACTGATTGCCGCCTGCCTGAAGGAGACGGGCATACAGGCGGTATCCGTACAGGATTTTTACGAGGTTGTCCGTCAAAACCGGCAGTATTACGTTGATCTGAACGCGCAAACCGGCGGCAAATGGATGTGCGTAAGCCGTATTCCCGACCGGCTCAAGAGCCGCGAGGGGCTAAGCGCCTATGTGCAGGAGCTGCGCGCGCTTCAGCGGGAGCTGGACCCCTATGGCCAGAAGCTGTGCTATCACGCCGTATCGGCGGATTTTGCGCCCTTGGACGGCATCGATCCCGTAGCGTATCTGCTTGACGCCATGCCGGAATTGTCCATCTGTGCCGATTTGTATCACATCAACAAGGTGGGGCTGGACATGCAGCAGTGGATCCGCCGTTACGCCGGACGCGTGTGTATGGTGCATTTCAAGGATGCGCAGACCGCAAACGGAACCGAGCAGCTGGTGCCCGCCGGACAGGGCGATATCAACTGGACGGGGGTGGTTTCCGCCTGTGCGCAGGCAGGGGTGGAATACGCCTTTGTGGAGCAGGAGCGCTGGACGCGCGATCCCTTTGTATGCCTCAAGGAAGCCCTGGACTGGCTGGATGACCAGCTTAAGGCATGCGCATAAGGCGAACGGCCCATGCAAAGCCAATCAAAAAAACCAGCCATTGAAGGAACGGGCTGATTTGTCTTTTGCGGTTTTTCTGCGAAAACCATGAACGATCAATGAAGCAGATCAGTCAAAATGCCGCACGCGCAGGGGCAGCCCGGCGATGGTTTCGATCCGCTCCGCTTCAAAGTCCTCGAAATCCTTTCGCATGGTGATCAGGCTGAGGCGGTTGTAGCCAAGACGATGGTACATCCGCATGGCGGACGGATTATCCGGCACAACCTCCATGCAGATGCTTTGGCAGCCGCGGGCACGAAGCTCATCCTCCGTTTTTTGGATGGCCTCGCTGCCGATGCCCTGACCACGGTACGGCTCATCCACATACAGATCATCAATCCAGCTTACGGTGGGGCTGGTGAAGTGTGTACGCACAAAGCCGACGGCCTCACCGTTTTTGGTGATAACGTACAGGCTGCAGTGGTCGCTGGTCCATTCGTTCAGCGTATCCTGGCAATCCTGCGGGCTTAGGGTAGAATGGTGCACAGCAAAAAAGCGTTGGATAAAGGGAAGAAGCGTTTTGGCAAAGGAATCGCTGTAGGGCTCAATGTGAATCATGGGAGGCACTCCTCTCAAACAAAAAAAGCGGGCACACGCGCTTGGCGTGTGCCCGCTTTGGCATTACTTCGCAGTAGCCATGGCGTAGGCCTTTTCCAGAGCCTTCAGGAAATCGGTGGTGTGCATGGTGCAGCCAGCCAGAACGTCGGCATTGGTGGGGTAGCCATCAGCCTCGGCAACGCCGGCGACAACCTCGTCCAGGGTCTTGCCAACGCAGTAGGCAGCCAGGAAGGCAGCCTGCTCGTCCCATTCCTTGCCGATGGGGGAAGCCTTCAGCATGCCGTAGTCGAGGCCCTTTTCACGCTTGGAGCGGATCTCGGCGTCCATGTCGGCGGTGATTTCGCCAGCAGCGTTGAAAGCGATCTTGGTCTGAGCCACGTCAAACAGGCAGGAAACGATCTTGCCTTCGTCGTCTACAACCAGAGCGCAAACGGTGGAGTCAACCTGAGCGTTGCCATCCTTCTCGGCGGTAGCAGCCTTGGAGGAGCCAATGCCGGTCTGAATGCCCAGGCCGTAGCCTTCGGCCAGAGAAGCCGCGCAGCACAGAGTCAGCGCCAGAGCCAGAACGAGAGCCAGAACTTTTTTCATGGGAATAACCTCCTTTTTTGCACGCGATTCTTATACGCGTTGTTCCTATTATAACAAAACTCTCATTGGTTTTCAATCTTTCCTATGAAAAAACATTTGTCAATTATTTTCGTTGTACCACCGCGCAAAACTTTCCCCCAAAAATGTTGCGCTTACACATTTTGCTTTGGTACGATGGTGTAAAGGGGAGAGATGCTCATGAAAAGCAAAAAAATAACATTAGATAAGCTGTTGATTGCAAATCGCAGAAAAACCGTTCTTTTGGTGATTTCGCTGGTGGGACTGTCGATTTTTGCTCCGCTTAAATCCTTTGTCAAGCAATGGCTTGTTAATTCCTCCAACAAGAAGGAAGTTTTTATGAACTTTCTGCTGGGAATGCCGATTACTCGACCGGTTGACGCATATGCCGCTGCGCCAGTACCTGGCCGAGCAAAGCGAAAACTGGCAAGCTGCGATGACGAACGATTTGCGAATGATTGAAGAGGATTATTACGCTGCCCTTTTTCAAATGGCTATGTGGGGCGGAATGGGTGTGATTGCCGTGATTTACATGGCCATGATTTCGCCGGTCCTGCTTCTGATCTCTTTGCTGCTGCCAGCTTTGCCGTTTCTTGCGCCCAAGCTGCTTGCGTCATTTTTGAGCAAAACAAAGGATGCATATGCCAAAACATACAATCGGTACTGTGCGAAGGTAAGCGAGTTTCTGCATGGGTATGAATCGCTTTTGCTAAACAAACGAAGAGCCTTTCTTGGAGAATCCATCAATGCGCTGTCCGATGAAAACATTTCCTGCGACGATCAGATGAAGCAGGGAATAACCGTTTCAGCCATTGTAACCTCGCTGATCAGCTGGATCCCGGGATTTGTGGTTCTGGTGGTCAGTGCGTTTTTGATGATTGACGGAACCATTTCGTTTGGCTATCTGGTTACCGCCAATTCCCTGATCAATTTTATTATCTCCCCGTTTCGTCTGGTAACGAACGCCTATATCTCCGTCAAATCATCAAAGGCCATCCAAAACAACATCAATCAGCTGATGAACTGCAATATCGCACAGGATGGGGAAAAAACCATTGACCGTGTGGATCATATCAGCATCCAAAACCTTTCCTTTGCTTATCCTGGATCCGGCCAGAATGTTCTGAACGATATCTGGATGGAAATTTCCAAAGGCAGTAAGATAGCGGTTGTTGGTACAAGCGGAAGCGGGAAAACCACGCTGCTCAAACTGATCGGCAAATTTGATTCCACCTACCGCGGCACCATTGATATCAACCAAACCGAATTAAGGCAAGTGAACGATAACGCCTATTTCGATCAAGTGGCGTATATTCTGCAGGAGCCCTTTCTGTTTGAGGCAACGCTTCGGGAAAACATTTGCCTGGGGGTGGATTATCCAGACGAGCAGCTGACAAGAGCAATTGAAATGGCTGGCCTGAGCGAAATGATCGCGCATCTGCCAGCCGGGCTGGATACCATGCTTACCGGGCAGGGTGGAAATGTTTCGGGCGGCCAAAAGAAACGCATTGCCATTGCCAGAGCGCTGATCCGCGGCTGCGAGACCCTGCTGATTGATGAAGTCACCTCCTCCCTGGATATCGAAACAACGAGCGAAATTGTGCGGATGCTGCTTTCGCTGCCATGCACCGTAATCATCGTTACCCATGATCTGTTTGATTCCTATATGGATCTGTTTGACCGCATCTACTGCATCTCCAACGGCAGCATCGCGCAGCAGGGCACCTATGCCCAGCTGATGCGGCAGGATGGCGCGTTTTCACGGCTGGTTCAGTCAATGAACAAGCCCAAGGAGGAGAATCATCCGCAAAGCGCCTATGAAAAGGCCTGAACCAGCCTGCGGGGCGCAGCGCTGCAATCAAAAACGGCCAGTCCCTTTTGGGGCTGACCGTTTGATCATGGGTTAGTCTACGGGAGTAAAGGCGTCCTTGCCCAGTCCGCAGGTGGGGCAGGTCCAATCCTCGGGCACATCTTCCCAGGCAGTGCCGGGGGCAATGCCGTTGTCCGGATCACCTACAGCGGGATCATACACATAACCGCAGGGACATTCATACTTTTGCATCATGAAATCCTCCTTTTCTTTGATCGTTTCTCTGCCGGAATACCGCTTCGGCAGGCTTTCAAATGCTTTGCATAGGCGGGCTTTTGTTGCGCCCGCGCTTTTCCGGCATTTGAAACAGCATGATTATATCACGCCGGCAAGACGCTTTCAAGATTTTGGGAAGGGTTGTTTACAACAACCAGAAAATGCTGCATGATTTTTTTCCGATTGGAAGGGCAGGTTTTTGCCTGTATTTCAGCCTTCACAGAGGCGAGCAGAAGCGGGTTGTACCACCGATGTACCACTTTAGGCAAGCAAAAAGGCCAGCCCCATACAGGACTGACCTTGTGAAACCCTTGGAATTACTTGCCGAAGTACCGCTTGAGCAGGCCATCGAAAGCCTTGCCGTGGCGGGCCTCGTCGCGGGCCATCAAATTCCGTACCAGTCTTCTGGGTTGCCTGGACGTTTCGCACCACATTTGGCACAAGTTCCTCTGGGTGCGCCTGCGTAGCTGTTTTTGTTCAGTTCACCGCACTTTTCACATTTCCAGCGGCGCTCTTCTTCTGATATTGGGTGATACATGTCCGGTGCGACGTTGGGATATATGCGTTTGCACTTCGGGCACATGACATGGGAATCCCAGCGGGAATTTTCAAATTCACATCCGCATCTGCAAGTGACCATGGATATCCCTCCTGATGTATTTTTGCTATGATAGCACGAAAAACAGGCGGGGACAAGTCCCGCCTGTTTAGAAGGTCGAATTACTTGAAGTACCGCTTGAGCAGGCCTCGAACGCCTTGCCGTGGCGGACCTCATCTGCCATTCTGTGATGAACCCGGTCACCAACTTGCCTTGATACGGAATCCAATATAATGACAGGTATATACATGAATTTCTGAGAAAGCGATCGTTGAAACAGAATAGGATTGAAACCCCATAGAGTCCAACCTTTCGTTGATTCTGGGGATTAAGGATTCCGCTTTCTCCCTAGCATGTAGTCTGGCTGTGATTTGGAATGTTAGTCTATCGCTGTACTGAATTGCACCCGAACTGTCTTCTGGTCCTGTGTAGCCATGTCTCACTTTAGGCGGCTTGTAATCAATACTGCGCTTGCCGTTTTTGGCTGCCTCTCTACAGTCATATTCAAAGCATTTCATGAGGCTATTGATGATCTGCTCTTCCCTTTGCTTTTCGTAATTTAATGCTCTTTGCAATTCCATTCTGCGTTTCATCTGTTCCTGATTCGGCACATCACGAAGCTCGTCAACAAAACTTGCCATGGAATTCCCCTCTCAGTCCCATAAATTTGCCTGTATTTCAGCCTTCATAGAGGCGAGCAGAAGCAGGCTGTACCACCGATGTACCACTGCTGATAAGCAAAAGCCAGCCCCATACAGGACTGACCTGCTCTCCATGCTCTCATGGTGTTTTATTCCGCAGCTTCGCCCTTCGCAATACCAAAGAACTGCAGCTCAATACGATTGACGGTATCCGAATCCGATCCCCTGTACAGGTAAAGGGAATCCTCGCCGATATACGCATCCCCCAGGCCACGCAGCGCATCGGTTTCATACTGCTTCTGGAAATGATAGCCGATATAGGAGGATTTCTCAGTGGAAGGTTCGCCGTAAAGCGCCTTCACCTCATCCAGCGTCATTCCCAGACGAAGCCCGTCTGCCGTCACAAATTCATTTCCCTCTGCATCCGCAAAGTTCTGCTCAACCTTCACGGAAACGACCTTGAGGTTCGCCAGCTCAACGCCGTCCTCCTCCGTGTCGTTCATCACCTCAAATGTTACATATTCAGAACCGCCTTTATAGAAACCGATTGTCCTGGCGTATTTGTTGGCATCCAGCGTGCCGCCTCCCAGATCCCAGCCGTTCTCGGTGAAATCGGTCACTTTGCACGGAAGGGTAT
>JAEDGL010000130.1 GCA_016297535.1 Clostridia bacterium
GCTGCGCAAGGCAACCGAGCCCAGCGCACAGGTCGCTGGGCTCGGAACAGAAGTCAGAGGGTTTATCGACAGCCTGAACCGTGGCATATTCTGCCACGGTTCAAACTTTAATAGACTCTTGTTCCAAACCCGGCGACATGTGCAGTAAGTTCGGTTGCCTTGCAGGTTTCGACGGTAAAGACTGTACAGCAATCTCTTTCGGGTTTAGTCCAGCTCGACCACGCCCGGATACTGCGCGATGACCTCCGCCTCCTGATTGATGAAAGTGGTCGCTGCGTCAGGCTGCTTTTCCAGCTTCTGGCCTTCCACCTGTACCTCCACTTTTTTCACGCCGGAGAACTGCGAGCAGGTAAACAGGATCGCCCGAATGGCCTGATCCCCGCCGTCGCTGGTTTCCATTACCTCTTTAAATTCCCGCGAGAAGTTGATGGTTACCACGCCATCCTTCATGGTTACGTTCTTTACACCGCAGTCTTCGGGCAGGGCGCGTTCCAGGCCGCTATCGCTCTTGGGGCCCTTGGCCAGCTCCAGCACGGCGGTGCTTACGTCCGCGTTGCTAAATACGGTGCGGGTTACGGGTACCAGCAGCCTTCCCGTTTGGGATGGGAAATACAGCTGCACCATGCTCGCGTCCCTGCTAAAGGTTTCCACGCTTTCAAGGTTCAAATGGCCGCCTGTAAACACGCCGCTTACATCTGTGCCATAGGTAAGCCTGCTGCGCTTCTGCCCGTCAAACTCCAGCGTAACCTCATCCACCGTGGCAAAGCAGGCCATGGCGTTGGTAATCGCATCCACCATCAGCGTTTCCTCCGCCGCGCTGGCGCAGGCAAGCGCTTCCTTGCTTACATTTACATTGGCGCGGCCGTTGGCAATGTCAATTTCAAAGGTTGTTCCTTCGGGAATTACGGTGCGCAGCCCCAGGCGCGCCGCCTGCATATCGTTGGCGCTGTCCTTTACCATCAGATTGAGCGTTGCCTTGGCAATGCCGTCCGTTTTAGGAATCCGTCTCGTTACGGGCACCAGATAGCCCTCGCCATCCTCGTAGAAAACAACGGTGGACACCGTTTCCACCTGCGTATCGGTCATGGTTTGCTCAATGGGAATGGCAGTTTGCTCCACCAGCACCTGCGACGTAGTCTGGCCGTTGCCCTTCAAGGCCAGTACCACCACAAGCGCCGCCGCGCACAAAATGAGGATTCGCTCGATATCGGCCCGTTTGATTTTCTTCATGTTCATTTTCACTCCTCAGCAGTCGATTGCAATTCCATCCTATGATCGTTTGTCCCCGGGCAGACCTGTGATTGCGCTTTTTTGCATCTTGTGCTATGATGCAAAAAGACTTCGCTTTTCCGAAGGAGGAACAGCTTTATGCCTATGGATGGCTTTACGCTATCATTTATGCAGCGCGAGCTGCGCGATACCCTGCTTGGCGGACGGGTGGACAAGGTAAACCAGCCCGAACGCGACGCGCTGGTGCTGCTTGTGCGTTCCGGCGGCAACCACAAGCTGCTTCTGAGCGCCAATGCCAACCAGGCGCGCGCACAGCTCACCGCCCAGGCCTATGAAAACCCAGCCGAGCCGCCCATGTTTTGTATGCTGATGCGAAAGCATCTGCTGGGCTCGCGCATTGTGGAAATCGCCCAGCTATCGGGCGACCGCATTCTGGCCATCACCTTCGACTGCCTGGATGAGATGGGCTACCATGTAAAGCGCACGCTCTATCTGGAAATCATGGGCCGCCACAGCAACCTTACGCTGGTGGATGAGGAGGGCGTGATCATTGATGCCATCCGCCATGTCAATGCTGAAATGAGCCGCGTGCGTACCGTTCTGCCCGGCGGAATCTACCATCTTCCCCCGCAGCCGGACAAGCTGACCCCTGCTCTGCTTTCGCCCCAGGCGCTTCACGAGCGCCTGTCGCCGCTCAGTTGCCCTCTTCACAAGGGCCTGATGGAATGCGTTGCCGGAATGGCCGGCGTTTGCTCCAAAGAAGTCTGTGCGCAAATCGGAGTGGATCCTTTCACACCCATTCCCGAGCTGGAAATGAAAACGGTTTGTCAAAAGCTGTACAATTTTTTGACCCGGGATGTTTTTGCCCCCGTCACTCTCTATGACGAGGCGGGACTTGCGCTGGATTTTTTTGCTTTCCCATATCAAACCTTTGCAGCGGACCGTCAAAAGACCATGCCTACGCTGAGCGCAGCCATGGATGAATTCTATCTGGGCCGTGATCTTCGCATGCGCATGCAGCAAAGAAGCGCAGGACTGCAAAAGCATGTAAAAAGCGCTCTGGAGCGTACAGAAAAGAAAAAGGCAATCATGCTGGATACGCTTCAAAACACCGAGCAAACCGAGCAAAACCGCGTCTTTGGCGATCTGCTTACAGCCAATCTGCACCTGATGGAGAAAGGCGCGGAGCAGGTAACGGTCATCAATTATTATGATCCCGAATGTCCCGAGATCACCATTCCCCTCTCCGGTCGTCTTACCCCGCCGCAAAACGCGCAGCAGTACTATAAAAAATACCGCAAGGCCAAGGTGGCGGAGCAGTACGCTTCCGAGCAGCTGATTACCATCGAGCGCGATCTGCAGGTTCTGGAAAACGCCCTGGAGGATTTGGAAAAGTGCGAAACCAGCACCGATCTGGCGGAAATCCGCTTTGTGCTGATGGAGAGCGGTTTTCTGCGCCCGGACGCCAATCAGCGTAAGCAGAAGGGCAAAAAGCTGCAGGAGGGAAAGCCCTACCGCTTTACCGCGCCGGACGGCACCCTGATTGAAGTGGGCAAAAACTCGCTGCAAAACGATCGCCTTACCCTGCATGCGCGTGGAAACGAAACCTGGCTGCACGCGCAAAACATTCCCGGATCACATGTAATCATCCGCACCGAGGAAGAACCGAGCGAGGAAACCCTGCTCTATGCCTGCAAGCTGGCCACCTATTACAGCAAGGGACGCAACCATCCCCAGCAGGCCATTGACTACACCCGGCGCAAATATGTAAAAAAAGCCGCCGGTTCCCCGGCAGGGCTGGTTACCTACACCAATTTCAAAACCGCCATCATCGGCCTTACGCCGGAGGATATGGCAAAAATCATGAAGGAAGCAAGCAAATAACGCAAGGGGCTCTGTCCCCCTGATCCTGCTGAAGGACCTGATGTTCTCCAAAATCCTGGTTTTTGGCCTGTGCTTTGCACAGGCCAAAGCTGCACAACAAGGAGGCTATCTTTTGAAAGCTGTGTTAAGAGTTGCAACGGTTGCTGATGCCGCAGCGGTAAACGAAACATACGGTTACTATATTGCGCATTCGCTGGCCAATTTTGGCGAAACGAATATCACCGTGGAAGAACGGGCGCGGGAAATGGAAACGCTGCTCGAAACATACCCCTTTTTTGTTGCTGAGGATGAAACGGGACGTTTCCTGGGCTTTGCCTGTGCCGAGCCCTACCGCTCCAAAAGCGGATACCGTTTCACGGCGGAGCTGACCATCTATCTGCATCCCGACGCGCCCAAAGGCGCCGGAATCGGCACTTTATTGTATGACAAGCTGCTTTCCTTCCTGAAGGCGCAGGGCTTTCGGGTTGCCATTGGCGTGATCCATGCTCAAAACCTTGCAAGCATTGCCCTGCACAGGAATTTTGGCTTTGAGCAGGTTGGCTATCTGCGTCATTATTGCTACAAGCAGCATCAATGGGTGGACGCTGTACTGATGGATAAGGTGCTTAACTCCTTTGAAAAGGAGGTAGCCGAGCCGATTCCCTTCTCGCAGTACCGCAGGCAACTGGAGGGGGAAACGCTGCTCACGCGGCAGCAGGCCGAGGAGCTTCTTCTGTGGGCGCACGGGCACAATCCCGGCCCATGGCTGGGGCACTCCCAGACTGCTGCCCGGGCGGCCTGCACCATTGCCAACGCCTGCGGGATGGATGCAGAGCTTGCCTATCTCATGGGGCTTTTGCACGATATCGGCCGCTACGAGGGCGTACGCGGCATGCACCACGTGATCGCAGGCTACAATCTGATGATGCAAAAGGGGCTTGCGCCCATTGCGCGCATCTGTCTTACGCATTCCTTTCCACTGCCCGAAACAGACGCCTATACCGGCCCGCAGGACTGTACGCCCCAGGAAATGGACTTTCTCAAAAAAACCCTCGACAGCATTGCGTTTAATGACTACGACCGTCTGATTCAGCTTTGCGACGCGCTTTCAATGCCTGATGGCGTTTCCACCATTGAGGAGCGCCTGTTCGAGGTTTCTCTGCGCAACGGCTTTACCGATTGTACCCAGCGCAAATGGAAAGCCTTTCTTGACATCAAGAAGGAATTTGATCAGCGCTGCGGCATGAATATATATCAGCTTTTCCGTGAGGAAATCAGCCAGCGTCTATTTGATGAAAAAAAGAAATAACGGTATCATTTTTTCGTTTTCCATGCTATACTGTGTCCGGCACTCTTTGCGCAACCGCGCACAACAATGAGGAGGTATTTCCTATGTCTCGGCTCAAAATTGGTATCATCGGATGCGGCGGCATCGCCAACGGCAAGCACCTTCCTGCTCTGAAGGCCATCAACCGTGCTGATCTGGTTGCCTTCTGCGACATCATCCCCGAAAAGGCTGAAAAGGCTGCCAAGGAGTACGGCACGCCCGACGCCAAGGTGTACACCGACTACAAAGAGCTGCTCAAGGACGAGAGCATCGACGTTTGCTATGTGCTTACCCCCAACCGCAGCCATGCGCCCATCTCCATCGACGCCATGAACGCCGGCAAGCACGTTATGTGTGAAAAGCCCATGGCCAAAACCGCCGAAGACGCCCGCCGCATGGTGGAAACCGCCAAGGCGACCGGCAAAAAGCTGACCATAGGCTACCAGCACCGCCACAAGGCGGAGGCGCGCTATGTCAAGAGCGTTATCGAGCGCGGCGATCTGGGTGAAATTTACTATGCCAAGGCGCTGGCCATCCGCCGTCGCGGCACCCCCAATTGGGGCGTTTTCCTCAACGAGTACGAGCAGGGCGGCGGTCCGCTGATTGATATCGGAACCCACAGCCTGGATTTGACCCTGTACCTGATGAACAACTACAAGCCCCGCATGGTGGTGGGCACCAAGTACAAGAAGGTGGAAGGCGCCGATCAGGGCAATCCCTGGGGCGGCTGGGGTCCCGATGAGAACACCACGCTGGAAGACGCCGCCTTCGGCTTTATCGTAATGGAAAACGGCGCGACCATCACGCTGGATGCCACCTGGGCGCTCAACACCGACAAGCCCATTCCCGAAGGCAGCTGTGACCTGTGCGGCAGCAAGGCCGGCGCTTCCATCCGTCCCTCCTCCGTGGTTATCAACAAGGTGGAGTTTGACCGTCAGGAAGAAATCATCCCCAGCATGGCGGCCGGCGGCGTTGCCTTCTACGACGGCGTGAGCGCTACCCCGCCCATCACCGAGCAGATGAGCTGGCTGGACGCCATTGAGAACGATACCGATCCCGTTGTGCTGCCCGAACAGGCCTGCGTGGTGAGCGAGATTCTCGAGGCCATCTATACCTCTGCCAAAACCGGCGAGCCGGTGTACTTCAACCGTTAAGGAGTATCCGTCATGAAAAACTTTGCAATGCTTGGCAAGTGGCATGTTCACGCGCCGGGCTATGCCAACGAGATCAACGCCATTCCCGGCTGCCGTATCTCCAAGGTGTGGGATCCCGACGAGGAACAGGCCAATGCCTGGGCACAGCAGCTAGGCTGCGAAACAGCCAGCGTGGAGGACATTCTCGGCGATCCTTCCATTGAGGGAGTCATTGTGTGCTGTGCAACCAACGAGCATGGGCCCCTGCTGGTTCGCGCCTGCCAGTCCGGCAAGGCGGTGTTTACCGAAAAGGTGCTTACCCTTTCGGTAAAAGAAGCCGGGGAAGTGCGCGAGGCGGTTAAAGCCAACGGTACCCGCTTTGCCATCTCCTTCCCCCATTTCAGCGAAAGGGGCACGCAGTTTGCCGTGAACGCTGCCCGCAGCGGCAAGCTGGGCACTATCAATTACGCCCGTGTGCGCAAGGCGCACAACGGATCGCTGGGTGATTGGCTGCCTCCTCACTTCTATGATCCCGTTGCCTGCGGCGGCGGCGCCATGATCGATCTGGGCGCTCATCCCATGTATCTGCTCTGCGCGCTGCTGGGCGAGCCGGTAAACGTTCAATCCACGTTTACCCAGATGTCCGGCCGCGGGGTGGAGGATAACGCCGTAAGCCTTCTGGAATTTGCAAACGGGGCGATCGGCGTATCGGAAACAGGCTTTATGTCCGTCCATTATCCCTTTACCATCGAGCTTGGCGGCACCGAAGGCGCGCTGCTGATGCGCGATCAGCACGTATCCTGGTGCTGTGCCGATACGGGCAATCAGTGGGTGGATGTGCAGGATCTGCCCGAGGCCCTTCCCTCTCCGCTGGTTCAGTGGGCAACGGCTGAAAAGCCGGAGGATATCTCCCCCGACTTTGGCATTGATGCAGCCGTGCGCCTGACCCGCGTTATGGAAGCCGCTTACCAAAAGTAAGGACAATCCAAAAAAGTAGAAGCTGCCGGTTTCGGCAGCTTCTTTGGGTTGTCGATAAACCCTCTGGGAGGTGTTGGAGGGCCGCAGCCCTCCGACTCCTGTTC
>JAEDGL010000131.1 GCA_016297535.1 Clostridia bacterium
CGCCATACCTGCCTCCTGAAGTACCTGTAAACTGAAGCGGCCTGACCGCCTGTTTCGTTAGTATAGCACAAACGGCCGGCGATTTCCACCGGGCTTGTGTAAACGTACCGTAAACAAATTTACAGGCTGTCGATAAATCCTCTGGGAGGTGGGGCCGCAGCCCTCCGGATCTTGTTCCAAGCCCAGCGACATGTGCGCTGGACTCAATTCCCTTGCGCAGCAAGGCTGAAATTTACAACGCTTCGGGGAAAAGCATATTTTCCACATAGCGTTCGTTAAACAGCGCGTTGCCGCCCAGATCCACATGGCGGGCACAGCCGGCGATACGGCGAAGCCGCTTAAGGTGTTCGCTGCGCAACAGCGTCATTGCCGCGCCGTCCAGCGCGGCGTTGCCAATCACCCGGGTGCGGCTGACAAACGCCTGCGGCAGCAGCCCGATGCGCGCGGCGCTTGCCAGGTTCAGATGGCTGCCAAAGCCGCCCGCCAGGTACACCTGACGCACCTCGTCCTGTTCCACCCCGGCCGTGCGCAGCAGGCATTCGATGCCCGCGGCGATGGCGGACTTGGCCAGCTGCACCGCCCGCACATCCGCCTGCGTAAGCGACACGCCGCCTTGTAAAACGATTGCATCCTCGTCCATTGCGCCGGTCTCATCCACCCATTCAAGGGTCAGCATGGCCGCTACCGCGTCTACCAGGCCGGAGCCGCACAAGCCCACGGCGGGCGCATGGCGGATGGTATCGGCCCACAGGCTGCCGTCGCGGATTTCCACGCGGTCAATGGCGCCGGGAATGCTGCCGCAGCCGCAGGAGATGCCCGCGCCCTCAAAGGCGGGCCCGGCGGCGGTGGAGGATACGTACAGCACGCCATCCTTCCACAGGGCAAGCTCGCCGTTGGTGCCAACGTCGCACAGGAGCGAGGTTTCCTCCCGTTCCATCATGCCGCTGGCGAGCACCGCGCAGGCGATATCCGCCCCCACAAAGGCGTGCAGGCATGGCGGCAGATACACGCTGCGCGTGCCCAGCGAAACGGTTTCATCGTACAGGCAGTCCGCCTCGAAGGGGGCGTGGGAAAGCGCGGAGGGATTTCTGCCGGTAAAAAGGTAGAGCATGGTGGTGTTGCCGGTGACCGTCAGCGTTTTTACGCTTTCGGACGGCAGCTCGGCCTGGGATGCCGCCTGGGCGATCAGGGTTTCCGTGGCGCGGTGAATCATCCCCTGCAAAGCCTCCAGCCGGCCGTCCATCGCAGCGCCGATGCGGCCGATCACATCCGCTGCCACAGCGATTTGCGGATTGGCCATGGAGCTTACGCCCAGGCAGCGGCCCGTCTGCAAATCAAACAGGCGCAGGGCCAGCGTGGTGGTGCCGATATCCATGGCCGCGCCCACGCCGCTGCCCAGCGGCTGGCAGGGCGCAAGCGTACCGCCGCCTCCCAGTTCAATCTGATCCATGGGCTGCGATTGGGGAATAACGATGGAGGCGTCGCCCGTGAGCACCGCCTGGCAGATGAGCCGAACGCCCCTTTCCCGCTCGGCCTGCGTGGGCTCGGAAAGCCCGCCCTCCATCATGGCGGCGCACTTGCCGCACAGGCCGCGACCGCCGCAGGGCTGGGGCGTCCATATGCCCGCCTCCTGCAGAATGCGGCTTACCGGCGTGCCGGAGCTGGCCTGCACGGGCGTTTTCTGAAAGCCCTGCTGAACCGTGAGAATGGGCATGGGTTTCGCCTCTTTCTTAAAACAGCACAAGGCTGAAATAGGTTACGGTGTTCTGGCCGTTGATGTACTTGAGCGATGTGGAGCTGGTGGTCTGATACACGTTTACGCCGTACGATTCCAGCGAGGGCATGGCCTTGTCCGGAAAGCGGCAGGGCTGGTCATCCAGCCGGGCGCAGCGCTCGCAAAGCCCGCAGCCGCCGCAGCACAGGTGCAGATGACGTCCCAGCAGCGGCCGGATCCTCTCCTCCAGCCTTTGGGACAGCAGCACATGCCTGTGCTTGGCCTCGCTCATGCCCTCGATGTCAAAGCTGTCCTCCAGCTGGCCGATGCTCTGGTACCATAGCCCGTGCTGATAGGTGCGGATTTGCGCCATCAGCGGCTCGATATCGCCCACATCCGGCGGACACATCCAGCAGCGTCCCCACTGGCCGCACAGGTTTTTGCGGCAGGCCTCGCGAAATTCTTCAGAGGTAACGATCTGCGTGGTGGGGATGATCTCCGCCTTGTCCGCGCCGGCTTCCAGCGCCATTTGAATCAGCTGTTCTTCCATGGTTGGTTCCTCCCTGCTTTTGCAAAAAAAGCCCGCCGGCAATTCGACGGGCGTTGAATGTTTTATCGGAGCGCTTCAAAGAAGGCGTTGATGTTCTCCCAGCCGGAGTGCGCGGGAATGTCGCAGCCGGAGGAGGGGATAAAGTTGCCGAAATGGCCGCAGCGCTCCATCAGGTGACGGGTTGCCTGGGTCATGCTTTCGGGCGTGCCGTTGGCAAACTGCGAGGCGGGATCGATGTTGCCCATGCACAGGGCATCCGCCGGAGCGGCGCGCAGAACGGCCTCCATATCCACGGCGTTGCCAAAGTGATAGGCGGCCGCGCCCTGGGCAAAAATCCCATCCAGCATGTTGGGCACGGCGTTGCCGCAGTTGTGATAGATCACGGCAAAATCATCCGTCTGCAGCGCATCGATAATGCGCTTTACATAGGGCATGGAAAATTCCTGCGCCATTTCCGGGTTGAGGATGCCGGCCAGCGGCTCGGCCATCAGCAGCCCGTCCGCTCCGGCCTGCTTCATGGCCGAACCGTAGGCAATCAGGAACTGAGTGGCCTTCTCCAGCACCTTGTGCACGGTTTCGGGCTCGTCGTAGCAGGTGTACATGATCTCCGTTACATCCATCAGACGGCCCGCCAGCGAATAGGGGCCGATCATTCCGGCCAGCAGCGGCTTGTCCGTGATCTTTTCATGCGCCAGCCGTACGGCTTCCACAAACACGCCGGTACGCCCCTCACCCGGAGCGGGCACCCGCAGTGCTTCGGCTCCTTCCTCGTCGCTTACCAGCTGACCCACAACGGCGGGAATTTCATGCGCCGAAAAACGCACCTGTGCGCCGAAGGCCTCGGCCTCCACGGAAAGATCCATCAGGCTGATGGCGGCCAGCGTATCGGTTTCCCGGGCAATGAGGGCCATGGCCTCGGCCTGCAGGGGGGCGGATTTTACCAGCTCTTCCACGCTTACCCCCATTTTCTGCGTGGCCGGGAAGGACAGAATGGGCAGCGCCCGCTTGTGATCCGACTGGGCCTGCGCCCAGAGCAAAGCACGAATGTTCATGCAATCCTCCATCGCTCAGGCGCAGAAGTTGACAGCCACCTCGGCAGCGGAGGCTGCGTCGGGCGTGTAGGCGTCGGCGCCGATCTGCTGGCAATAGGCCTCGGAAATGGGCGCGCCGCCGATCATGATCTTGACCTGATCGCGGATGCCGGCAGCCTCGGCCGCCTTGACCACATCGGCCATTACGCCCATGGTGGTGGTGAGCAGCGCGGAGCAGCAGATGATCTGGCACTGCTGTTCCTGAGCGGTTTTGACGAAGGTTTCGGCGGATACATCGGTGCCCAGGTCGATTACCTCCAGGCCCTTGCCCTCCAGCATCATCTTGACCAGGTTTTTGCCAATGTCGTGCAGATCGCCCTGCACGGTGCCGATGCATACGCGGCCGTTGGCCTTTACGCCCTCGGCGGCCAGCAGGGGCTTAAGCAGCACGGTGCCCATGTTCATGGCGCGGGCGGCCACCAGCACCTCGGGCACAAAGACCTCGTTTTTCTTGAACTTTTCGCCAATTACGTTCATGCCGCTCATCAGACCCTTTTCCAGAATCTCCTGGGCGGGCAAGCCGGCGTCGATGGCCTGCTGCACCAGCGCCTTTACATCCTTGGCCTTGCCCTTTTGCAGCTTTTCAGAAATCTGTTCATAAAGTTCCATTTTCAGATTCCTCCGCTTTTTGTTTTTCATCCGGCCATAGCCGGGGTAGTCATGTTTTTACAGCTTGAAGTATATCATCTGCGGTGCCGAACAAGTATCAAAAAACGCATGCTGGATTTTCGATATCCTGCTGTCATTATGTCATTCCGGGGAAGGTATCAGCCGGATTTTGCAGAGGATTTCCCAGTATTCTCCCTGATAGAGAAGCGTTTTTCTAAACTTTTGCGCCTTTTTTCGATACCGCCATTCCGGACGCTGTGATAGCATAATCCCGCAGGCTACACAGGCCTTTTGCGGCATTCGTTGGGGGATAGCCCCTTCTCTCTGCGAAAGGCGTAGCAAAAGTTGGCCACGCTGTTAAAGCCCACCTGAAAGGCGATATCCTGGATGGAAAGCCGGGTGGTCTGCAAAAGCTGCATGGCGCTGTCCATGCGGCTTTTCACCACAAAGCGGTAGGGCGACAGCCCGGTTTCCCGCTGAAACACATGCGAAAAATAGCTGGGGCTGTAGCCCACGCTGGAGGCGATGGTTTCCACCGTAAGCGGGTCGGCCAGATGCGTCTGGATATATCCGATGGCCTGGTCCACAATGCTGTTGCCGATGGCGCCATCGCCGCTTACGCCGCTTGATTCCAGCAGCGTCATCAGAATGCTGTAGAGCATGGCGGAGGTTTGCGCCTCGTTCACGCGGCGGTCATCGCGCATGTAGGAAAGCAGCTCGCCCACCAGCTCGTGCATGCGGGTGCTGTCCGTCAGGCGGATGCAGTTGCCGCAGCTGCGGTTGATCTGCTCACAGATTTCCCGGGACTGCGCGCCGTCAAAGTGGATAAACGTAAAGCTGCATTTGCCCTGCGCCTGATAGCTGTGCGGCTGGCTGCAATCCAGCAAAAGGGCCTGTCCCACGCGCAGGGTGCCGCGCTGCTGGCGCGTCTGGTAGCCAAGGGTGCCGGCCATCATCACCATCAGCAGAAAGCTGTTGTGAATGTTGCGCTGCACGGCGTAGCAGGGCTTGCAGTCGAAATAGCCAATGCTGATGGGATAGTACAGCATGCTCTGCAGCTCCCGGGGGGCGGGTACAAAGTAGTGTACCGAGGTATCCTCCAGCGTTTCGGGATTCAGCTTCACTTGTTTCACCTCTTTTGACTGATTATACCATAAACAGGGAGGTTTCACCATGACCATTTCTCAAAAAGACCGCGTAAGGCTGCGCGAGGTCGCCCGGCTGTGCGCCGGGCTGGCCGCATCCCCCCGCAATCAGCGCCTGTATGGCGAATGGCAGGCGCAGGGCGAAAGCCGCAACCCCATCCGGCCGTTCATCCGCATTGAGCTGGGCACCTTCGAGCAGGATGTGCTGCCCCGCATGCTGCAGTGCGAAGGCAGCGAGGCCCGCGCCATCGAAGCGCGCCTGCTTGGCCCTGTGGCCAATTTTACGCTCTTTGAGGATGACACGCTGGTGCCGCCCTATTACGGCGTTACCGAGCATACCTCCTTTACGCCGTTTGGCCTGCCGGTGAAAAAGCAGGAGACGGACGGCGTCGGCCACCATTTCATTCCCTACCTTCACGAGCTGGAGGAGGATGATCACCTGCTGGGGCCGTCGGTTTACCGCGTGGACAAGGCTGCCTGCGATGCCGAATTGCAGCTTGCCGGCGACCTGTTTGGCGATCTTCTGCCGGTCAGGCGCATCAGCAACGCCGCCTACTGCACACCCATGCAGGATGTGGTGCACATCATGAACATGGATGATCTCTACATCGCCATGGTGGACGAGGAGGACCGCTTCCGCGCCATGCTCGACCGCCTGACGGATGATTACATCGCCTTTTTCAAGCTGCAGGAGGCCGAAAAGGTGCTGCACTCCGCCGCGGCGATGCAGCACCTGTGCCAGGGCACCTACTGCTTTACCGGCGAGCTTGCGGATGATGTGCCCGGCGCGGCGCTCAGCGACTGCTGGCTGTTTATGGATTCGCAGGAGACGGCGGCCGTATCGCCCGAAATGTTCCGGGAGCTGGTGTTTCCCTACTACAAAAAGGTAATGGCGCATTTCGGGCTGATCAGCTACGGCTGCTGCGAGCCGGTGCACGCCATCTGGGATGACTGCCTTTCCACGGTGCCCCATCTGCGCAAGGTATCCATTTCGCCCTGGTGCGACGAGGCGCTGATGGGCCAGCGCCTGCGCGGTACGGGAATTACCTATCTGCGCAAGCCCCCGGCAACGCTTTTGGGTATGAATACGCCCACGCTGGATGAGGAGGCGGTGCTTGCCTGCTTCCGCAAAACGGCGCAGGCCGCCTGCGGCTGCAAGGTGGAGCTGATCCAGCGCGATGTGTACACCATCGGGCCCGACCCCGCCAAGGTAAAGCGCTATGTGCAGCTTGCGCGGCAGGGCATGGACGAATGGAAGCCCGTTGTATAAAAGCAGCATCGGGCAACCCAAAAAACGGTACGGACAGCAAACCGGATGGATTGGTGTCCGTACCGTTTCATGCTGGTGATAAACCCTGTGGGAGGCGTCGGAGGGCC
>JAEDGL010000132.1 GCA_016297535.1 Clostridia bacterium
CCGGCGAGCCGTAGGCGAGTAGGCAAATGGTGCATCCCCGGCGGAAAAGATCGCCTCAGGCGAGCTTTTTCGACGCTCTGGAATGCCTGAAACAGGGCCTGCCGGTTTCCATCAAAAAAAAGCTCGTGTGAAGCGAGCTTTTTTTGATATGCAGACGGCCATGCAAACGGAGAGCCGTTATCACGCTCCCGTTTCCAGCCACTTTTTCCAGGTTTCCTCGTCTGCGCCTACGGTTACCCTGCTGCCGTTGCGCACGATGGGCGTGCGCAGCGCGGCGGGATCCTCCAGCAGGGCTTCCATAATGTAGCGCTCGTCCTCCATATGCGCCACAGGACGCTCCAGCGCCTTTTTGCCCTCGCGGTCCACCAGCGCCTTTGCGCCTACGGCGCGCACAAAGGTTTCCAGCTCCTTTTTGCCCAGACGGTGCTTTTTGAGATCCATCATCTGGTAGGGGATGCGGCGCTCCTTGAAAAAGCGCTCAGCCTTGAGCGCATCGGGGTTTTTCTTGCCCACATAGATCTGAATGTTCATGCGTCCGCCGCCTTTCTTTTGAGGCTGCGCCGGATATCCGGCCCGAAGTACACCAGCCGGCGGCAGCCGGTGGCATCCAGAAAGCGGGAGGAAATACGCTCGGTATAGCGCTCCTGCAATTCGCTCATGGACAGATTGGTGGAGATGACTGTATGCCTTCCCGCCATCTGACGCTCGTTGAGCAGGTTGAACAGCTGGGTAACGGTAATGTTGTTCATCAGCGGCTCGGTGCCCAGATCATCAATCAGCAGCAGCTCCGCGTTCATCAGCGGGGCAAGAATGTCCGGGTTGTTTTCCATATACGCCCTGCGCGCGGTTTCAAAAAGCCGGTAGGCGCTGGTGTAGGTGGGCAGATGGCCGCGCTGCGCTACGCGGCAGGCGATGGCATGCAGCATAAAGGTTTTGCCAAGGCCGCTTTTGCCCATCAGCAGCAAATCGCGGGTGGGCGTGTCGGGGAAGGAATCGGCATAGGCCTGGCACACCTCGCGGCCCACCAGCGCCGCCTTGCGGGGAATGCCCAGTTCCCGGCGGTTTTCCGGCTTTGTGTGCTCATCCGCCTGCCTGCCGGTTTGGGTATCCAGCGCATAGGGCTGATCGGAAAACACGGTTTCGTCAAAGGCTTCAAAGGTGCAGCTGTCGCCGGAAATGCCGCTTTCGGCCAGCAGGCGGCGGTGATATTCGCCGCGCATGCAATCGCACATGCGGCGGGAGGGATCGTACACATAGCCTTCGTCGCGGCAGACGGCGCACTGGTAAACGGGCTGCAAAAAATCCGCAGGCAGGCCCCCCTGCACAAGCGCCTCGCCAATTTGCCGGTTAAGCCCGGCCATAAGAGCGGGCAGCTCCGCACCGGCGCCGGGCGCTTTCTGCCTGGACAGAATGCTGGAGCGCACCCCCTGCATGACGGCGGCATGGCGGGCATTGAGCAGGCTGCGCAGCCCGGGGCATCTTTCGCAGGCCTCCTGCTGCCGCTGCTCGAACAGGCGCAGGTTGTCCTCGCGCCGGTGGGCATAATCCTGCTGTAGCTGCGCAATGATCTGCTCGCTGGTCATAGCCGTTTCATCTCCTCAAGCTGGTCTTCGGGAATTTCGTCAAATTCGTTGGCATCATAGGCGCGCTGCTGGTACTGCTGCTCGATCACGCGCCTGGTGCCCGGGGCGGCAGGACGGGTTTGGTCCTTTTGCTGCAGCTTTGCCAGATGCCGCTCGTGCGCCGCGCGGGCTTCCTCCACATTGGCCACGTTTTCCGCATGCCAGCCCTCCAGCAGCGCATCCATATACCGGATGACCTCTTTTTTGCCGCGCGAAAGCTCTGCCGCCAGGCGGATCAGCTCCGGGGACAGGCGCCATTCGGTCTGCCATTTGGTGAGCAGCGCGCGGTTGGCCTGCGTGGCTCCGCCGCTTGCTCCCGCCAGCTCCATCAGGCTGCGAAGCTGGCCGTTGAGCGCCTCCACCCCGGCCAGATAGGTTTGCACCTCGTCCGCGCTTGTCAGCCCCAGCTTGCGCCAGCCATCCAGAAACTGCCGAACCTTGTCCAGCGTATGGGTGCGGGTGCGCTTGACCACCTCGCGCGCCGCCAGCATAACCAGCTCGTGACCGCCCTGGGCGCTCAGCTCCCGGTATTCCAGGCGCAGCCCGTCATCAACAGTGGCAAAGCTGATGCCCAGCGTTTGCAGCAGCTCGCGGATCTGCGCGGTTTCCGCCTTGCTTTCCTCCAGTGCGGTATGCACCTTTTCCCCGCTGGTGGCCCTGCCGCCGGTGCGGTTGTACAGGCCCTGCAGCACCTTGTCCAGATACCCGAAGGTGGGCGAGCCCTTGGTGGTTTCCCGGCAGGCCTCACGGATGGCGCTGGGCTCAAAGCCCCATTCGGTGGTCCATTTCAGGTACAGATCCATCTCGTCCATGGAGGGATTGCGCCGCATTCCCAGATGGTTGAGGATTTTTCTGGCGCCCTTCATGGCCGCCTCGGAGCGGCTGAACACCGCCTCGGCCTCCTCCAGGGTAAAAATATGCTGTTCGCACAGCTCCATGGCCACCTTCTGCGCTTCCTTGAAGCTGAAATGAACGCCGCGGGTGGCAATCATGTGCTGGATGAGCATAACCACCACCTCCGGCGGCAGCTTGAACTGCTCCACCCACTCGTAGGCCAGCACGGTTTCGCCGCCGTGCAGCTTGCGCCGGTCGCCAAAGGCGGCGTAAACGGCCTGGGCGAAGGCCTCGTATTCCTCATCCCGGGGCACCTGCTGGCGCTGCAGCATCACCTGCTGCACGCTGACAAAGCGGTAGCGGGGCGGCGTGTCGGAAATGCGCTCCACCAGACGGCAGCGCTCCCAGTAGCGCATGGCGCGGTCCACTTCCTCGCGCTCCATGTGCAGGTTCTGCGCCATCTCGTCCAGCAGGCCCTCCTCATCCGGCAGGCCGCCGTGCGCGCACATCAGCCCATACAGGTAAACCTTGACATGGTTTTCCGGCGCGGAGGGCATGTACTCACAGAAAAAGGCGTTGGGTACAGCCGTCGCGCCCCACAAAAGGCCGGAACGGGCGGTTTCAAAGGTTGGCATGCGCACACTCCTTTCCTATCCGATCAATCAGCATCTTTCAGTATAGCACAGATTTCATGGAATGGAAATATTCAAAAAGTGCGCAGGATGTGATATACTGTCACCAGCCATTCACTTTCGGAAAGGAAGGTTATCCATATGAAGCTGCAATACATCGGCACCGCCGCCGCGGAAGGAATTCCCGCGCTTTTCTGCAACTGCGATACCTGCCGCGAGGCCATGCGCCGCGGCGGCAGGGATTTGCGCATGCGCTCCGGGGCGATTGTCAACGACAATCTGATCATCGATCTCAACCCGGATCTGTACGCCGCCAAGCTGCGCTTTGGGCTGGATTTGTCCGGCGTGCGCAACGCCATCATCACCCACGCGCATTCCGATCACTTTGACCGCGAGCTGATGGGCTGCTTTACCCCCGTGTGCGCGCACATTGCCAAAACGGGCGATCAGTTCCACCTGTGGGGGAGCGCCTACACCGCCAGCGCCTGGAAGGAATACACCACCACCATGCAGATGAAGGAGCCCCGGCTGGAGGAATACGTGGTTTTCCACGTGCTCAAGCCCTATGAGCCGGTGGAAATCGAGGGTGTGCGCATTACCCCCATCAAGGGCCGTCACTCCTGCCCGGAAAGCCTGATCTACATTCTGGAGCAGGGGGATGCGCGGCTGTTCTACGCCAACGATACCGGCCCCATGGAGGAGGAAACCTGGGCGTATCTGTCCGCGCACAGCGAGCGCCCCTTTACCACCATCAGCCTGGACAGCACCATGGGCTATCAGCAGAACACCTACTATGGCCACATGTCGCTGGAGGAGAACATTGCAACCAGAAAGCGCCTGCTGGAAGAAGGCATCGCGGATGAAAACACGCGCTTTTTGTGCCATCATTTTTCCCACAACGCGCGGGTTTTGCAAAACGAAACCGAGGAGTACATGAAGCCCTATGGCTTTATGGTGGCCTACGACGGGCTGACGCTTGACGTATAATGGCTGCCAAACCGTCGAAAAAGCCCGCTGCGTTCTTTTCCTCCGTCCCCGGCTCACATGCCGCCGTGGACGGAACGAGCTTTTTTTAACCGCCTCATCATTGTTGCGTTTTTTAGAAAGATGTGCGTCAAGGAGGATATGCCATGGTAGAATCCCGCTGCGGTCTGCTGTGCAGCGAATGCAAATACCGCGAAATCATGAAATGCGAGGGCTGCCTGAAAATCAAAAAGCCCTACTGGGATAAAAAATGCCCCATCAAAAACTGTGCGGAGGGGAAAAAGCTGGAGCACTGCGGCCAGTGCGAGCGCTTTCCCTGCAAGCAGCTGCACGAGTTTGCCTACGATCCCGCCACCGACAGCGAGGGCAACCGCATCGAACAGCTGACCGACTGGCAGAGCCTTTGATCCTTTTTGGAGCAGCAGGGGGAAACCCGCGCTGTTTCGCCAAATCAAAAAACGGAGCCCCCGGCTTGGCCGGGGGCTCCGACGTTTCTGCAGGTATTTGGTTACATCAGCTTTTTCAAACGCTTCATCTTGCCATCGTAGGGCGCGTAGCGAAGGGAGACATCCGGCTTTGCCCAGCGTTTGAGAACGCTTTTGAAATGGGAGAAGGTTTCAAAGCTGTAGCGGCCGTGATAGCCGCCCATGCCGCTTTCGCCCACCCCGCCAAAGGGCATGTGGGACGTGGCCAGATGAAGCACCGTATCGTTTACGCAGCCGCCGCCAAAGCTTACCTCGCGCAAAACGCGCGCCTCCACCGCCTTGCTGCGGGTAAACAGGTACAGCGCCAGCGGCTTGGGGCGCTGGCGGATGCGGTCCAGCGCCTCCTCCAGCCTGCGGTAGGGCAGAATGGGCAGAAGAGGACCAAAGATTTCCTCCTGCATGACGGGGCTGTCCCAATCCACGTCGGTCAAAAGGGTGGGCGCAATTCTGCGCGAGGCGGGATCCAGCTGCCCGCCGTGGGCAATCACGCCGCTTTGCATCAGCCCCGCAAGGCGCTCGAAATGGCGCTGGTTGATGATTTGGGGATAATCCGGGTTGGCCAGGGGCGCGCTGGTGTACATGGCACGGATCTGCTGAATCAACGCCTCCACCAGCGCCTCCTCGCAGCGCTGATGCACCAGCACATAATCGGGCGCAACGCAGGTTTGTCCGGCGTTCAGCCATTTGCCCCAGGCGATGCGCCTGGCAGCTAGGGCGATATCTGCCGTTTCATCCACAATAACGGGGCTTTTGCCGCCCAGCTCCAGGCTTACGGGCGTCAGGTGGGCGGACGCCTTTTCCATTACCAGCCTGCCCACGCCGGGGCTTCCGGTAAAGAAAATGTAATCAAAGCGCTGATGGAGCAGCGCGGCGTTTTCCTGCCGTCCGCCCTCCACGCAGGCGATGTACTCCGGCTCAAACAGCTCCCCGGTCATGCGCTTGAGCAGCGCGGACGTGGCGGCGGAGTAGGCCGATGGCTTGATAACCGCGCAATTGCCCGCGCTTACGGCGCCAATCAGGGGCGCAACCGTAAGCTGGAAGGGATAGTTCCATGGCGACATAATCAGCGTAACGCCGTAGGGCTCGCTGTACACGCGGCAGGTTCCGGGCAGCTGGCCCACTGCCGTGCGGGCGCGGCGGGGCTTCATCCAGCCCTTGAGGTGACGCATCGCGTCCCGCAGCTCCTGCTTTACCATGGCCAGCTCCGTCAGATAGGCCTCGTAGGCGCATTTGCCCAGGTCACTTTGCAGCGCCTCCAGCACGGCCTGCTCGTTTTCGTCCATCCAGACGCTCAGCTTTTGAAGCTGCTTTATCCGAAAATCATAGGGTTTGGTAGCCTGCGTTCCAAAAAAATCGCGCTGACGGGCTACCAGCTGTTCAAAATCCATTTTTCGCCGCCTCCTTTGCTGGCTCTATTGTATCAGGCATCGGACAGGCGCGCAAGGCGTGTTCCTGCGGCATAAATACGTTTTTTCCTTGTGTTTTCGCGCAAAACCAGTTATACTGATACAGGGTTCACCATTTTCTGTTTTGAACAAATGCACAGGAGTACGCAATGAAGAAAGTTATCATTATCGGCGCAGGCCCGGCTGGTCTGACCGCCGCGTATGAGCTGCTTAAGCACGGCGGATTTGACGTGACCATACTGGAAAAAAGTCAGGATATCGGCGGTATTTCCAAAACCGTAACCTATCAGGGCAACCGCATGGATCTGGGCGGTCACCGCTTTTTCAGCAAGGATCAGCGCGTGATGGACTGGTGGGCCCAGGTGATGCCCCTGCAGGGCGCGCCCGCCTACGATGATCAAAAGCTGGGGCGTTCCGTGCCGCTGGCCAAGGGCGGCCCCGATCCCGAAAAAGAGGATCGCGTGATGCTCACCCGCAACCGCGTCA
>JAEDGL010000133.1 GCA_016297535.1 Clostridia bacterium
TGGCGCTGGCCGCGGTCACGCCGCCCACGGTTTCGCCGCGGGCAAACTGGTTCTGGCCGCTGTCCTGCTTGATATCGGCCTGAAGCTGCATCATCTGGCGGGTGGCCATGCCGGTGAAGGGCTGGGTTTGCAGCCATTGCAGGGCGCTGGGATCGATGCGGTCGCCCTCGACCACGTCGTTTTCCCAATCCATCAGGGCTTCCTTGTCGATACCGGCGTTGCGGTCAATCAGCAGCCTGCCCTTGCTGGCCATGCGCAGGTTCATATCGATGTAGCTGGCATAGCGGTTGACATAGCGCATCATGGGCGCAAGCTCCTGCACCAGTCCATCGCCCACGGGCAGGCCCTCGATGGGCGTGTACACATCCAGAACAAAGGGATACAGGCCGTGGCGGTATACGTTCAGGGTATTGGACAGCAGGGCTCCGCCCGCCAGATAGGCCACGTTGATGGTATAGCGGCGCTGCCGGGCATCGTACAGGCGGTACCAGTATTCAATGAGCATGGCGCGGTCCTCATCCGCCGGGCGGATTTGCTCCTGCGCACCGGCCATGCCCAGGCCGCTGTACTCGCTCTCGTCGCTGCCGATTTCGGCCACCCGGTCGGGGTAATGCTGCTGAAACCAGCTCATGGGATGCCAGCTTACCTTGAAAACCGCGCGGCTGTCCTGCAGGTTTTCGCTGGCGGGATCCCACAAGAACGCCTCGATGGGCCAGCGGATGAGGGCGATGTTGCCCCGGCCGCCATCCATATCGCCGTCCCAGGCCACCTGCGTAACCGCGGTGCCGGTGGCAAAGCAATCCTCCACGCGGCGGCGGTGCAGAGCCTCAAAATCGTTCTGGGCAAGCACATACCGCACCACATCGGTCAAATCCTCGGCCACGTCCTCCAGCCCCGCGCGCTCCGGCAGCATCAGGGCCTCGGGCATGTTATCCATCTGATCGGCCACGCAGTTGTTGAAGGTGGATTTGAGGGTTTGCAATTGCAGGGTGCGCTTGTCCTTGCGGCGGGAAGCCGTCTGCGCATCCTGCCGGGGATCCTGCAAAAGCAGAATGCTGCGTGCCTCCCTTGCGCGGTCGTGAATCTCGCGGCAGCCGTCGCGCCAGATGCGCAGCCGGCCATACGCTTCATCGCGCAGGGTTCGTTCTTCATTGGTCATAAGAAAGCTCCTTTCTGTCGGGTTAGCGTTCCCTGTACGGATCAAACACCGCTGTGCGGCTCTTTTTCTCCTTTGGCTTTACGGGCCGGGCCATGCAGAAGTAGCGGGTTTCATCGTAAATGTGGTCCTCCGCCCCGGAATCCACATCCTCCACGGCTGTGGTAGAGTACGGCAGCGCCGGAAAGGTGCGGATGAAATCGCGGCAGGTGGAAAACACCTGCATTTTGGGGCGGCCCTCCCCGTCAAAGCGCAGACGCTCGTGGATTTCCATTTTGCCGGAAAGCCGGTTGTGCTCGCCGGGGCGGAAGAACACGCCGGGCCGGTTGCCCTGCGGCTCCATCAGCTGGGCCACGCTGTCGCCGCGCGAGCGGTCAAAGATGGCCGGATCGGCGATGCGGTCGATGCGGATGTTGTTGTCGCGCTCAGCCTGCTCCCTTTGCACAATGCCCTCGGCAATCTGACGGGGTGTGAGCCGGATGCCCTTGTTGGCGCTGCCCGGCTCGCAGCCGTACCATTCGCGGTATCGGTAGGCCACGCCCCCGGGCGATACCGCCCACCATCCAACGCTGAAGGGCCTGGAATAGCCGTGGTCAAAGCTCATGTAGCGCGGCCAGTCATCGGGGATGGCAAAGGGCTCCACCACATGGGTCCAGAGCTGGTCACGGTAATGCTCCGGCCGGTCGGCCCATTCGGTAAACACCTGCCCCTCAAAGGCGTTCCAGTCGCCGTAGAGCAGGGCGTTTCGCAGCGCGGCGGGCTTGCTTTCCAGCTGAAACAGGTAATCCTCGCCAAGGTAGGGGTTATCCGTTACAAGGCTTGGAATGTACTGCAGGCGGTAGCGCTTGCGCCGCCTGCTCTGGCGGCTGACCAGCTCGCAGGTAAACAGCTCCATGGGCGGCGCGGCATCCACAAAGCGTTTTTTGACCCAGGCGTGGCCAATATCCCCCGGGTTGGAGGACGAGCGCACGCAGGGCCTGACGCCCAGGGCCTTTTTGGCGCGCAGGCGGGTTTTGAGAAAGTCGTAGATGTCCTCCTCAAAGCTGGTCAGCTCGTCAAAGTAGAGCCATTGGATTTCCGCACCCTTGTAGAGAAAGCGGTCGTCGCGATGGGCACAGTGGCGAAAGTGGATAACCGAACGGTTGGGCAGCTCGATTTCATGCCGGGCGGCGTTGTATTTGCCAAGACCCTCCGGATAGCTGTCGCGCGCCTCGCGGATGATGGTATCCTCCAGTTCGCCGTAGGTGCGGCGAAAAACGTAGGCATGCGTTTTGGGGTAGAGCAGGCAGCGGAAAAGCGCGTCCATCACAATGGCCTTGCTCTTGCCACCGCCCGCCGCGCCGCCAAAGAGCACCTCGTCTGCGCGGGAGGCGTGAAACAGCCTTTGCCTGGGCGTGGGCTGATAGCTTACACGGTATTCCTTCATTCGTCCGCCTCCTCCGGTTCCTCCGGCATACCCATTTCCGGCGCGCCTACCACACGCACCACCACCTCGCGGTCGCGCTCCTGCATGATCACATCGCCGAAGCGGTCGATCAAATCCTTGGCCGCGCGTTGGGCGACGGCCTCGTTATCCGCCTCCACCTGATCGCTGAGCTTGCGCACGGCGCGCGCATAGCTGACCAGCGCCGTGCGCAGGATGGCCTCGCGGTAGGCCTCGCGGGCGGATTCATCACGCATCCAGCGGCGGATGGTGCTTTCCGACCGGCCCAGCCGGCGCGCCACCTCCCCGGCAGATTTGCCCTCCGCCAGAAGCCCCGCGGCCTCCAGCATCTCGTTTTTTCCTCTGCTCGCTTTCATCGCTCCCTCCCTGAACGCAAACAGGGAACCACCCGGCCATGCGGGCGTTCCCTGCCGTATTCGTTTTTCGACGGTATCATCATAGCACGGGCGGACGGTGAATAACAATGTCCGCTTTTCAGGGGAGAACCGCGTTCTCCTTTCCCCTGTCAACCGACGCTATCACCTTACCACAGCTGCAGGATGAATAACAATGTCCGCTTTTGCAAAGTTGTGATTGACAGTAAATATTGGATATGTTACGATATATGAGATGCCGCAAAATGGGCGACACATATGAACCTCCGTTTGCGCATTCCGTGGGGGGACGGAATGCTGTGAGCGGCTTTTTTTGTCAACAAAGGAAAGGAGAATCCATTTGCAAAAACAGGAACCGTCTGTCCGCAAGTTTGAGCTGATCTGGCGCTTTCTGAAGGGCAGCAAGCTCTATTTTGTACTGAGCATGCTGACCGCTGCGCTGACGGCCTTTGCCGACATGCTTTCGCCGCAGATTATCCGCGCGGCGGTGGATAACGCCATTGGGGGACAGGAGCCCACCTTTGGCCCGGCCGTGATGAGGCTGGTAAACGCCGCAGGCGGCTTTGCCTATCTGGGCAGGCATCTGTGGATCATGGCGCTGGCCATTCTGGCCGTGGCGCTTGTCAAGGTGCTTTCGCAGTACGGCTTTCTCATCTGCAATACCCGCGCAAGCGAAACGCTGGTGAAAACCATGCGCGACACGCTTTACACCCACATCGAGCATCTGCCATTCAGCTGGCACATGAAAAACCATACCGGCGACATCATTCAGCGCTGCACATCCGACATTGATACCACGCGCAACTTTGTAGCCGGGCAAATGACCCAGCTGTTTCGCATTCTGATTCTGGTGGCGCTGTCCATGACGTTCATGCTGAGCATGAACGTGCCTCTGACCCTGATCGTGCTTCTGCCCATGCCCGTCATTGTGTGGTACTCGTTCCACTTCCACACCAAAATCGGCAGCGGCTTTAAGGAGTGCGACGAGAGCGAGGGCCGGCTGAGCGCCATGGCGCAGGAAAACCTGACCGGCGTGCGCGTGGTGCGCGCCTTTGGCCGTGAGCGCTACGAGCGCGACCGCTTTGAAAAGCACAACGCCGAGTACACCGGCCTGTGGGTGCGCCTGTCCAAAGTGATGGCGCGCTTCTGGAGCGTATCCGACGTGCTCAGCGGCCTGCAGATGCTGCTGGTGCTGGTGTTTGGCGTGGTGTTCTGCCTGCGCGGCAGCATGACCAGCGGCGAGTACATTGCCTTTGTCTCCTACAACTCCATGCTGATGTGGCCCATTCGTCAGCTTGGACGTATGATCAGCGACATGAGCAAGGCCGGCGTGGCCATCGACCGAATCGGCTACATCATGAACTCCGAAACCGAACGCGACCGCGAGGGCGCCGTTGAGGCGGATGTAAGCGGCGACATCGCCTTTGAGCATGTCAGCTTTGCCTACGACGGCTGCCCGCAGATGCTGCACGACATCAACTTTACCATGAAGGCCGGCACCACGCTTGGCATTCTGGGCGGTACGGGCAGCGGAAAATCCACCCTGATGCTGCTTTTGGACCGTCTCTACGACCTGCCCGAGGGCTGTGGCCGCATCACCATCGGCGGGGTGGATATCGCCGACATCAAGCGGGAACACCTGCGCAGGAACATCGGCATCGTCCTGCAGGAGCCGTTCCTGTTTTCCCGCACGTTAAAGGAAAACCTGTCCATTACCAACGCGGACATGACGCTTTCCGACATCCGCGAGGCGGCGCGCGCAGCCTGCCTGGATGAAACCATCCAGGGCTTTACCAAGGGCTACGAAACCTTTGTGGGCGAGCGCGGCGTTACCCTGTCCGGCGGCCAGAAGCAGCGCGCGGCCATCGCCCGCATGCTTACCCAGCAAACGCCCATCATGATCTTTGACGATTCGCTCTCCGCCGTGGACGCGGAGACCGACGCCAAAATCCGCTCGGCGCTGGAAAAGCGCTTCGGCTCGGCCAGCATCATCCTCATTTCCCACCGCATCACCACCCTGTCCAAGTGCGACCAGATCCTGGTGCTGGATCGCGGACGCATTGTGGAAATGGGCTCCCCGGAGCAGCTGCGCACCTCCGGCGGTCTGTACCAGCGCATTTATGAGATTCAGTCTCTTTCCAGCGAGGAGGTGGAAGGATGAATCAGCCAAACCGGAACGAAGAAAAAAGATCCCTGCCGTTTTTCGGCATCGGCAAGGTGCTTCCGTATCTGAAGCCCTACAAAAAAATCCTGCTCGTCATGATCACCTGCGGATTGGTTGGAACCTGTATTGATCTGCTGGCGCCCCAGTTTCAGCGCTACGCCCTCAACCACTTTGTGGGAGCGGGCACGCTGGATACGCTGCCGTGGTTTATCCTGCTGTATGTGGGCGGGCTGGCGGTGATGGGGCTGGCCAACTACATTGCCTGCTCCTATGCCATGACCACCGAGGTAAGCGTAAACCGCGACCTGCGCAACGCCGCGTTCAATCATCTGCAGACCCTGTCGTTTTCCTACTTTAACCAGAACAGCGTCGGCTACATCCACGCCCGCGTCATCAGCGATACCTCCCGCATCGGCTCGCTGGTGAGCTGGTCGCTGATGGATTCGGTCTGGCACCTGTCCTACCTGATCGGCGCCATTGTGGTAATGCTGGTGGTCAACACCCGTCTGGCGCTGATGGTGATGCTGATTCTGCCCATGATCATCGTGCTGTTCTCGGTGTTCCAGAGCAAGCTCATCCGCATCAACCGCGAGGTGCGCGAGCTCAACTCCCAGATTACCAGCGATTTCAACGAAGGCATCACCGGCGCCAAAACCATCAAAACCCTTGTGATTGAGGATAAAATGGCGCATGACTTTGTGGAGGATACCAGCGCCATGCGCAAAAAGAGCGTCCGCGTGGCGCACCTGCGCGGTCTGTTTGCCGCCACGCTGAACCTGGCCTCCTCCTGCGCGCTGGCCATTGTTTTGTGGCGCGGCGGATACATTGCCGCCAGCGAGGTGGGCACCTTCTCCATGTTCATGAGCTATGCCCAGGGCATGATGGAGCCTGTGCGCTGGATCATCGACGCCATCTCCGACCTGATTACCACGCAGGTAAACATCGAGCGCTTTTCCCGCCTGATGGAAACCCAATCCGACGTGGTGGATACCCCCGAGGTGATCGCAAAATACGGCGACAGCTTTCATCCCAGGCGCGAAAACTGGGAGCCCATCAAGGGCGATATTGAGTTTAGGGACGTGGATTTCAAATATCCCGACGGCGACGAGTACGTGCTGGAAAACTTTAACCTCAAAATCCCCTTTGGCTCCAACATTGCCATTGTGGGCGAAACGGGCGCGGGCAAATCAACGCTTGTCAATCTGGTTTGCCGCTTCTTTGAGCCCACCAGAGGCCAGGTGCTTATCGACGGCCGCGACGCGCGCGAGCGCAGCCAGCTGTGGCTGCATTCCGCCATCG
>JAEDGL010000134.1 GCA_016297535.1 Clostridia bacterium
TATGGGAACCCTCGCCGTATTCATCCGTTGAGGAATAGAAGACGCTGTCGCGGTTTGCGCTGTCCACAATCTTCATGGTGATGCTGGCAAACCGGGGCTCCTGCTGCTCCGGCGGCAGCAGCTGGGTGGACAGGTACAGCGGGTAGCTGCCTGCAAGCATGTCGTTACGGTACACCTCAATGTAGGTGGCCGCCATCGTGCCGTCCACCTCGCTGGCGTCCTGCGCCATCAGCTGGTATCCATAGGCGGACTGGTAGCTTTCCCCCTCCGCGCCGGTGGGTACAATTTCCAGCGTTACGCCGCTCTGCAGCGCCTCGGCAGGCAAGGTGGCCCAGTAGACAGGCTGCTGTTGATACAAAACGGGCTGCACAAACACGGTCTGCGTACTCTCATCCATGGCGTAGGTAAGGTTCAGGCCGGGCAGCATGCTTGTTTCCTGTGCCAGAGCGGTTACAGGAAATGCAAATTGTGACAAAATCATGAACAGGCTCATCAGCAGCGCGGCTGCTCTTTTCAAACCTCCGGTCATGCGTTTCATCAGAATCAATCCTCCTTATCATAAGGCTTTCCCCTATGCAGCATACATGGACAGCACCATGAAGCCAATTCTATTGTACGGGCTTTGTACTCCCGTGTCAAGAAAATATGTCATTTGTTTTACGAAACTTTTTCGCGAAAAACCGTATTTTTGAAATATTTGCAGTTGTTACACATCATTCCACCAGCTTTTTCAGATTTGCGCAAGGGGTATTTGCACCGGGCAGCGAATATTGATAAAAGAAACCTGTTTTTGGAGGCGACCCATCATGACGACCAATGCTGACCTTCTCGAAATTCCCCAGTCCGAGCAAACCGTGTTTAACGGCCTGCTCATTCACGTCAATCATATGCAGGTCACTCTGCCCAACGGCCAGTCCGCCATGCGCGAAATCGTTTCTCACAACGGCGGAGCGGCCATTGTACCCGTGGACGCGGACGAAAACCTGTACATGGTGCGCCAGCACCGCATTGCGGTGGATGAAATGACCCTGGAAATTCCCGCCGGAAAGCTGGAATACCGGGGCGCGGACTTCCGCGACGCCGCCATCCGCGAGCTGGAGGAGGAGACCGGCCTGCGCGCCGAGCATGTGGAGCTTTTGACCAGCGCCTTCCCCACCCCCGGCTACTGCAACGAGATTCTGGGCATTTACCTGGCCACCGGCCTGAGCCAGCATGAGGATCACCCCGATGCGGACGAGTTTCTGCATGTGGAAAAGCTGCCTCTGAAGGAAGCCGTTGCCCGCGTGATGACCGGCGAATTCCGCGATGCCAAAACGATTATCGGCATCCTCATGGCGTGGTACCATCTGCATGGCTATGAAACGCCTTCCGGCAAATAAACGAACGGCAACCTGCGATCGTTCCCGATTTTGTTGCCTTTATGGATGAATTTTTTGACAAAGGAGGCGGATACACTTGAAACGTTCCTTCTTCTGGCTGATAGCAGCGTTTGTGCTTCTGCTGGCGCTGGGCGTGTGGCTGCTGATGCTGGGCGTTCGGGGCGCCCCGTTTGCCTCCCCCTTTGCCACATCCCTGTAATCTATCAATAAGGCAGGTTTTTGGCTGATATGCAGACCTATCTGGATGTTTTTTCCCATCTGCCCACGCTGCTTACCCCCCGCCTGACCCTGCGCCCCGTGCGCATGAGCGACGCGGAGGATATGTACGAATATTCGCGCGATCCGGAGGTGGCCCGCCATGTGCTGTGGGACGCGCATACCTCCATCCACCAGACGCGCAACTATATCCGTTTTCTCATCCGGCAGTACCGAAACGCATCGCCCGGCACCTTTGCCATTGCGCTTCGCGACAGCGGCAAGGTCATCGGCACCATCGGCTTTATGTGGGTGCAGACCGACAACCGCTCCGCCGAGGTGGGCTACAGCCTCAGCCGTCAGTACTGGAATCAGGGCTACATGAGCGAGGCGCTTCAGGCCATCGTGGATTTTGGCTTTGACCGGCTCAACCTCAACCGCATCGAGGCGCAGCACGAATGCGACAACCCCGCCAGCGGCCATGTGATGCAGCACGCGGGCATGCGCCGCGAGGGCACCCTGCGCCAGCGTATTTTCAACAAAGGGCGCTATGTGGATGTGGATCTGTACGCCATTGTGCGCAGCGACAGAAGCAGGCGCTGCTAAGCCATAGAAAGGAGAACGGCATGCAACCTTCAAAACGCATTGTGCTCGTGCTTGCCGCGCTGCTTTTGTGCATCAGCGGCTGTACGCAGAACAAAAGCAGCAAATTTGAAGCCGCCGTCAAACTGTTTGCCGCAGGCGATTACGCGCAGGCCGCCGAGGCCTTTGAAAAGCTGGGTGACTATGCCACCGCGCCCACCTATGCCGCCTATTCGCACGGATTGGTTTTGTACGACCAGGGCCAGTACGGGGCCGCGGAACCCTACTTTGCCCAAACGCGCGATTTCATGTACGGCGAGGAGCGCTATCAGTACTGCCACGCATTTGCGCTGATGGAAGCCGGCAGCTTTGCCGAGGCGGCCGCCTGTTTTGAAGGCATGGGCGAGTTTGAAAACGCCGCCCGGCAGGCGCAGTACTGCGCGGCGCGCTACGCCGAGGACAGCCGGGATTACGAAAATGCCCTGTACGCCTACGAGGCCGCCGGACAAACGCAGGATGCGCCGGACCGTCTGCTCAACCTGCAGGGGCAGCTGTACAACCGCGCCATCGCCATGAAGGCCGAGGGCGACTATGCCAACGCCATCACGCTTTTTACCATGCTGGGCGATTATCTGAGCGCCGCCGAGCAGGCCATTCAATGCAAGGAGGTCGGCCTGGAAAAGCAGTACAGCGACGCCGAGGCGCTGGAAGCCCAGGGCGACCTGCAGGGCGCGTTCAACCTGTTTCTGGCGCTGTCCGGCTACCGCGATGCGGCCGACCGGGCCCAGGCGCTATCCGTTCAGCTGGGCATTGAGATCAAGCCCGGCGACGATCTGTACTGAAAATCTGTGAATTGATTGCGAAGGATGATTTCCATGGCCAAACTGTACTTCCGCTACGGAGCAATGGGCTCCAGCAAAACCGCCAATGCCATCATGGTGCGCCACAACTATCTGGAGCGCGGCCAGAAGGTGCTCATGCTCAAGCCCCGGCTGGATAACCGCGACGGCGAAACCATTGTAGCCAGCCGCTGCGGTCTGAGGTGCGAATGCGCCTTTATCGAGGATCTTGACCGTTTCGATCTTACGCAGTTCGACTGCCTGATTGTGGACGAATGCCAGTTTCTGACCAAAGCACAGGTGGAGCGGCTGGTGTACGTGGTGGATGAAATCGGCGTGCCCGTTATCTGCTACGGCCTGCGGGCGGATTTTCAGGGCAATCTGTTTGAGGGCAGCCAGTGGCTGCTGGCCTGGGCGGATACCATTGAAGAGGTCAAAACCATCTGCTGGTGCGGCCGCAAAGCCACCTGCAACGCCCGCGTCATCGGCGGCAGGGTGGTCAAGGAGGGCGAGCAGATTGTGCTGGGCGGCAACGAAAGCTATGTCAGCCTCTGCCGCAAGCACTGGGCGCAGGGCATGCTCAGGCAGCCCTGAACGGCGCTGCGTCTCAATCAAAGCAGAACCTGTTCCGCTTCTCTGCCGGAAAAGCGGAACAGGTTCTTTCAGCACGGAGGGCAGCCGTTTGTCCAGTTTGGAGGAGCGCCGCAGTTGAGATCGGCGGTGGAAACCAGGATCACGTCGTCTCCGATGCGGCGGATGTTCTGCCACGGAATCACCATGCCGCACTTTTCACCGCGCAGCGTTTGCAGAAACGAGGTTTCCGCAGGCACCACCAGCGCCGTAATGCGGCTGTCCGTGGGACAGAACTCAAGATCCATCACGCGCCCAAGCCGCTTGCCGTCCTGCACGTCGATCACCTCTTTGGTGCGCAGCTCGCTAAGCGTCACGAGGCACAACCTCCTTGCGTTTCCAAAGGCGCTTTGCGGGGGAGTGGAAAAGGATATGCAAAAAGAATGCGCGATATACCCGCGCGGGCTTTCGCATCCGCGCGAAAAATGGTACAATAGGCCGTATGTGTTATACAGCAAAGGAGTTTACCAGCCTTGACCAGATTTTGCACGCTCTTTAGCGGCTCCAGCGGAAACGCCGTTTACCTTTCCACCGACCAGGGCTCCATTTTGATCGACTGCGGCATGAGCGGCAGGCAAACCCTTGACGCCATGCGCCAGAACGGCCTTTCCCCGGAGGAGCTCAAGGCCATTCTGATCACCCACGAGCACAGCGACCACGTCAAGGGCGCGGGCATTCTGGCGCGCAGGCTGGGCTTGCCCATCTATGCCACCGAGGGCACCTGGACGGGCATGGAGGCAGCCGTGGGCGACATTCCTCCGCAGCACCGCGTGGTGATCACCGCGGGCGAAAGCTTTTTTCTGAACGATCTGGAAATTCTGCCCTTTTCCATTCCCCACGATGCCAACGATCCCACCGGCTACCGCATCTATACCCCGCGCACCAGCGTGGCCGTGGCAACCGATCTGGGTTACTTTGCCGATTCTGTGCGCGATGCCGTAACGGGCGCGGAAGTGGTTCTGCTGGAAAGCAATCACGACCCGGACATGCTCAGGCAAAACGCCTTCTATCCCGCGCAGCTCAAAAAGCGCATTTTGGGCAAAAAAGGCCATCTGAGCAACGAAAGCGGCGCGGAGGCGGCGGTGGCGCTGGCCAAGAGCGGTACGCGCCACCTGCTGCTGGGGCACCTGAGCAGCGAAAACAACACGCCCGATCTGGCCTACCGCACCGCGCTCAGCGCCCTGGAAAACGCAGGCGCGCAGCTTGACCAGGATGTAACGCTCAACGTGGCGGGGCGCTTTCGCACCAGCTGCATGTACACCATGGCGTAAGGGAGGAACGGAAGGAATGCTACGGCTGCTGGATGAAGCAATGGATCTGGATGGGCGCGGCGTGGCGCTTATCTGGCTGCAAACGCCGGGCGAAACCGTGCCGCACGAGGGCATGAAGCTGCGCGACGCGCGCGGCAGGGTGCACGAGGTGGCCGCGGTAACCCGCGAGCAGCACGTATACACGCTGTTTCTTCCCGGCGGCGACGCGGCGTACTTTGAAAGGCTGTTTCGCAATGTGCTTGTGGACGCGCGCGTGTTTGAGGAGGTTGAGTAAATGGCCGTTACCCTCATCTGCGTGGGCAGGCTGCGCGAAAGGTTTTTTGCCGATGCGGCAGAGGAATACCTCAAACGTCTGCGGCGCATGATGCCCGTTACCGTGGTGGAGCTGCCGGACGAGCCCGAGCCTTCCCAGCCCTCCGAAAAGCTGAACGAAGCGGTTATGAAACGCGAGGGCGAAAGGATTTTGCAAAAAATCAGCCAGCACGATTACGTCATCGCCATGTGCATCAACGCCAGGCAATATGAGAGCACCGAGCTTGCGCAAAAGCTGAGCGATTTGTTTACGCAGGGCAAAAGCAACATTGTTTTTCTGATTGGAGGCTCTCTGGGCCTGCACGAGGACGTGCTCAGGCGCGCCAACGAGCGCATGAGCATGAGCCGGATGACCTTTCCTCACCAGCTGGCGCGCGTCATGCTGCTGGAGCAGCTGTTCCGCGCCGCCAAAATCAACGCGGGCGAGCGGTATCACAAATAACGCCTGCGCTGCGCCGTTTGCGTTATTCTTTACTTTGGGCGCAAAACCAGTTATAATGGAAACAGCATCCAGCAGACTTCCGAAAGGAGCATACGCATGAAGGGAATCATTTTAGCCGGCGGCGCGGGTACGCGCCTGTATCCCCTTACCATGGTTACCTCCAAGCAGCTTTTGCCTGTTTATGATAAGCCCATGATCTACTACCCCCTTTCCACGCTGATGCTGGCGGGCATTCGGGACATTCTCATCATCTCCACCCCGGTGGATACGCCCCACTTTCGCGATCTGCTGGGCGACGGCAGCCAGTTTGGCATCCAGCTGAGCTACGCGGTGCAGCCCTCGCCCGACGGACTGGCGCAGGCCTTTCTGATTGGGGAGGAGTTTATCGGCGGCGAGCCCTGCGCCATGGTGCTGGGCGATAACATCTTTTACGGCAGCGGCTTTGGCAGCATGCTGCGCGAGGCGGCCCGGACCGCCGAAAACGGCAAGGCCACCATCTTCGGCTATTATGTGAACGACCCGGAGCGCTTTGGCATCGCGGAGTTTGACGAGGCGGGCAAGGTGCTTTCCGTGGAGGAAAAGCCTCTGCATCCCAAAAGCAACTATGCCATCACCGGGTTGTATTTCTATCCGGCGGGCGTAAGCGCCATGGCGCGCAATGTGCGCCCCTCGGCGCGCGGCGAGCTGGAGATTACAACGCTGAACGACATGTACCTGCAACGGGGCGACCTGCAGGCGCAGATCATGGGCCGCGGCTTTGCCTGGCTGGATACCGGCACCATGG
>JAEDGL010000135.1 GCA_016297535.1 Clostridia bacterium
TCTCCTATGCTCCACCAAACGCATTCAAATCCGAACCAGTAAATGGTTCGGATTTGTTGTTATATGCTTCGGTCGTCTGATATTTGTTGACTTTGAAAGAAGTTGATGTCTTTGGCCGCGTTTCTCTGGGGCGTGATCGGCTTCTCCGTTTTGCTTATCATCAATGCAGTGTTTCGGTTGGTTCGGCTACCGCGACAAAAGGCAATCAATGAACATCACGAATTAAGCTGGAAGCTGACAAACAAAGGATTGGATACCAGTAGCCTTAAAACAGCAAAAGAGTGCTTTCATGAATTATCCAGCAGTTACGAGAGCATAAAGAGTTATGTAAATGCCAATGCTCGTTCCTGTTATGAGGACGACATAGAAGAAATCAGGCAAAACGCGGAATGTATAGCAGAGGAAAAGTGGAGAAAAAAAGCAAATTCTTTTCTTTTGAAAATTGAACAGGCGTATGACACGATTGCATGTTACGATTTCCAAACGGTCGAGAAGGCTTATCAATCCAAAAACATTCTGATAAAGGCATATGATGATTTGTTCGATTGGACAAGAATGTGCTGCGAGGAAAACAGGGATATATGGAAAGATGTCAACGTATGGGACGAGGCAAAAGAAAATGTTAGCGCAATTCTTGAGCGCTACGATCATTATGTTCTGTGGAATGACCGAGCCGGTAGCGATGCAACCGTCCGTCAGCAACTTATCGCAACGTTAGATAGGCGAATCGAGATGATGCGCCCGGAATACCAGCGGAAAACGAAGCTGCGTTCCCTGATTATGCAAAAAATAGCCAACCAGGGAACCGTGCAGAGAAGCCACCTTCTCAAAGGGAATTTCGATGGTTTTGTTGCCGGAGAGATAAACGCTTGCTATCAAAACCTTGTGAAGGAGCATGCTGTTATCGAATATAAGCAAGGCGCGGTTTACTTCGTCATCCTGTCGGATGCTGCAGCTAAAAAATACACGCCGGACAAGGAAGCCAACCAGAAACCAACAGAAGAAAAGTCCCAGCCGGCAAGGACTGAGGAGACGGAAAAAGGGAATAGAAGCATTGATTCAGTGAAAAACCTTCTTTACAGGGAACTCATTCGCCACTTCGGTGAGGAGGGAATTGAATATATTGATAAAACCGCTAATGGCGGCAGCTTGTACTTTTTCAGTGAAACAGAAGCTGATACATTAAAGAAAAAGGATTATCCCGTGTTCTTCGCCGAAAATGGAACCAAAGGAACAGCCCACCGCCCGGCTTGGTATATCAAACTATAAAAATTCTGCCCAGGGGCGCAATTTCTATCAGCCCGGCTTTGACGGGACCTTTTCGACAGTCTGAAGGCCATCCCGGATTTTCAGGATGGCCTGTTTTTAGTATGTCAGCAGACTGATGGTGGAAAAATGACACAGGTGCGCGTTTTCCAGCTTTACCCGCACCAGGCCGGGGCTGATCAGCTCCAGCACGCCGTAAACATCCAGCGAGGCGTAGCTTTCGCGGCGCAGGGGATCGAGCACGTAGAGATACTGGTTATCCGCGTGCGCCAGCACCAGAAAATGGCTGTTTCTGGTAAAGGGGCTGTAGGAGCCCGTTACGCAGGAGATGGCCATGGTATCCTTGCGGCGCAGGTAGGGCAGCGCATCCTCCAGCGAGCGCACGCTTTTGACGGAAATGCCGTACACGCTGCAGATGGCGTTGAGATAGCTCATGTTGGTGCCGTAGCTGTCGCGGCGGCCCTGCACGCCAAAGGTGTTGTTGCCCATGGCAAAATCCGCCACCGCCAGCGGGAAATAGCGCAGGTACTGCTCGGGCGTGTTCAGCTGATAGGGAAGATGCCCCGCCTCGCACCAGTGGGTGCCGATGCAGCAGGGGCAAAAAACATACCCCAGCGGATTGGAGGCGTATTTGCGGATTTGGGGCAGCTTTTCCGTGGGTACCAGATTGGCGATGGCAATGGCAATGGAGGTGGGGCCGCAGCCGCCGTCGCCAAAGGGCCGGCGGCGGCTGGAATAGGGCACCTCAAAGATCATGCGGTCCCACAGGGGATCGTTCTGGCCGTAAACCATCCAGGTGCCCACGCCCCTGGCCGTGGCGTAGCCGCTGATGGACTCGCGCGCATCCAGCCCCTGCTGGTTCATGTACACCACCGGCGCATCCGAGGCGGGAATGGGGCGCTTGCGCGCGTAGAGCACAAAGCGCGAGCCCTCGTCGTTGGCGTCCTCGGTGGTCAGAATGGCCCATCCGTCGCCTTCGGTGGGCAGCAGGCCGGCGTCGGGCACCAGGAAGGAATCCCGCAAAACAGCGGTCAGCGCTTCGCCGCTTTCAACCGCCTGTTCGTTTACCAGCCAGCTTTCCTTGTCCGTGTGCCGGGTTTTGACGCCGGCAAACACATCCAGCCGGTAATTGCCCTCGGGCGAAATCAGGTACAGGGTGGGGTGCTTGCGGTAGTATTCGGGGCTGCGGTATTCGGACAGGCTGCCAAAGAGGCTGTTGTCCCAGTTGTTTTTGCCGCGCAGCACAATCACCGTATCCGCCAGATCCGGCATGCTTTCGCCCAGCATAAACACCGAGCCGGACCGGCTGCGCCGGCCGTCATAGCCGCGGGTCAGGTAATAGGAGGCGCTTTCAGAAAACAGAACGGGGTGGTCGATGGTCGTATCCGGCTGGTACAGCCAGCCAACGGCGTTGGGGGCAAAGTGCCGCAGATATTCAAAATCCAGCGTATACTGCACCTCGCCCTGCGCCGCCGGACCGGCGGCGGAAAAGGCCAGCAGGCAGGCAAGCAGCAGCGCCAGCCATCTGCGTTTGTACATAGGGCAATCATCCTTGCTGCAATCAAATCATCCGCACTATTATAGCATTGGATCTGCCGGAAGTAAATCCGCCTGCGCAAGCGGGTTTTTTGGGCAAAGCCCTTGCCCCGTCGGAGCCCATCCCGTATAATGAAACCGAACCCTACCATGCATACCGGGGAGGCAAAACAATGAAAGCATTTCTCAGCCAGGCGGCGCATGTTGTTCCCAGTCAAAGACAGCTGGACTGGTTTGATCTGGGCTTTTATGCGTTTATCCACTTTGGCGTAAACACCTATACCAACCGCGAATGGGGCGATGGCACCGAGGACGAGGCCCTCTTCAACCCCGAAAAGCTCGATTGCGACCAGTGGGTGGAGGCCGTGAAGGCCGCGGGCATGAAGGGCCTCATTCTGACGGCCAAGCATCACGACGGCTTTTGCCTGTGGCCCAGCCGCTACACGGAGCACAGCGTCAAAAACAGCCCCTGCAAGCGCGATGTGGTGCGCGAGGCGGCCGAGGCCTGCCGGCGCGGCGGCATCCGCTTTGGCTTTTATCTTTCCCCGTGGGATCGCAACAGCGCCTGTTACGGCACCGGCGAATACAACGATTATTACTGCAACCAGCTGACCGAGCTGCTCACCCAGTACGGCGATATCTTTTGCGTATGGCTTGACGGCGCGTGCGGCGAGGGGCCCAATGGCAAAAAGCAGGAATACGATTATCCGCGCATTGTGGAGCTGGTTCGCAAATACCAGCCCGGCGCGGTCATCTTTAACGATGCCGGGCCGGACACCCGCTGGGTGGGCAACGAGGCCGGAACCGCCCGCCATGCCGAGTGGGCGGTGGTGCCGCGCGAGCTGTGCTTTCGCAGCGAGGTGCAAACCGGCCCCGGCCCGCTGGCGCAGGAGGGCAGCCTGAGCCACCTGTACAATACCGATCAGGAGCTGGGGGCGCTCAGCAACATCCTGTATTCCCAAGGGCTGGTCTTTACCCCCTCGGAGATCGATATGTCCATCCGCCCCGGCTGGTTCTGGCACCCGCAGGAGCAGCCCCATTCGCTCAAACGCCTGTTTGATACCTGGCTTACCTCCTACGGCGCCAACGCCTGCTTTAACCTGAACGTACCGCCCAACCGCGACGGGCTGATTGACCAGCGCGATGTGGAGCGGCTCAGGGAGCTGGGGCAGCTGATCCGGCGCGAGTTTGGCTCGCCTCTGCCCGCCCGGGTGCAGCAGGTGGCCGGTACGCCTCGCACCCAGCCCAGGTACGAAATCCGCTTTGATCAGCCCGTATCCCAGGTAAAGTATGTGGAAATCCGCGAGGACATCGCGCAGGGGCAGCGCATCGAAACCTTCCAGATCATCGCCGACACGCGCAGCGGCGCGCAGTTCCCGCTGTACCAGGGCACCTGTGTGGGCAACCGCAAAATCTGCGTTTTGCAGGATCCCTTCGGCCAGCAGAACCCCCTGCTGAGCGATGCGCAGGACGCGGTGGAAAAGCTAACGCTGTTTGTGACCGCCGCGCGCGACGAGGTGGTTTTGCGCGAAATCAATGTGTATTAACCCAAAGCAGAGGGAGGAAAATCCCATGAACGGGCAGGACGCGTACATCGCCGTGGTGGGCGCGGTGAATGTGGACATCAGCGGCACGCCGGAGGATGCCTATGTGCCCGGCGACAGCAACCCGGGGCATGTGCGGGTTACGCTGGGCGGCGTGGGGCGCAACATTGCCCAAAACCTGTGCGCGCTTGGGCACAGGGTGATCATGGTTACCGCCCTGGGCGAGGACGCCAACGCCCGGCTGGTGCGTCAGGGCTGCCAGGAGGAGGGCATCGACCTCAGCCACAGCCTGACGGTGCGGGGCGGCCGCACCTCCACCTACCTGTGCCTGAACGACGAGCAGGGCGAAATCGTGGGCGCGGTAAGCGATATGGATATCTACGAAGCCCTCACCCCGGATTTTCTGCGCACGCGGCTATCGCTTCTCAACCAGGCCCGGCTGGTGGTGGCGGACGCCAACCTGAGCGCGCAGGCGCTTGCGTTTCTTGGCCAAAACGTAACCGCGCCGGTGTTTGCCGACCCGGTATCCACCCTCAAGGCGCAGCGGCTGGAGGGCATCCTGCCCATCACCGCGGGCATCAAGCCCAACCGCCCCGAGGCCAGCCTGCTCACCGGCGTAGACATCCGCTCGGACGGCGACCTGCCCGCCGCGGCAGCGGTGTTTCACGCCAGAGGCGTGCAAAACGTGTTCATTTCGCTGGGCGGCAGGGGCGTGTACTATGACAATGGCGCGGAACACGGCGTGCTGCCCGTTCTGCCCGGCGAAATCATTAACACCAACGGCTGCGGCGACGCGTTTCTGGCCGCCGCGGCGGACGGCTTTCTCGGCGGGCTTTCCGCGCGGGAAATGGCGCTGCGCGGCCTGGCCGCATCGGCGCTGTGCGCGCGCTCCGAAAGCGCCGTCAGCCCCCGGATGTCCGGGGAAGCACTCAACCACATTCTGCATCAATAAGGAGGATCATTCTCATGGATCTGAAAAAGTACCTGTCCGTTTCCCCCGAAGTACAGCAGGCGCTGGACAGCGGTAAGCCCGTGGTGGCGCTGGAATCCACCATCATTTCCCACGGCATGCCCTATCCCCAGAACGTTGAAACCGCGCTGAGCGTGGAAAAAATCATCCGCGACGCCGGGGCCATTCCCGCCACCATTGCCATCATCAGGGGCAAAATCACTGTGGGCCTTACCCCGGATGAAATCGAATACCTGGGCAAAAAGGGCCTTAAGGTTATCAAGGCCAGCCGCCGCGACCTGCCCGTGCTGCTTGCCCGCGGCGAGGACGGTGCCACTACTGTTACCACCACCATGATCGGCGCGGCGCTGGCCGGTGTGCGCGTGTTTGCCACCGGCGGCATCGGCGGCGTGCACCGCGGCGCGGAAACCACCATGGATATCTCCGCCGACCTGGAGGAGCTGGCCCAGACCCCCGTGATGGTGATCTGCGCGGGCGCCAAATCCATTCTGGATCTGGGCCTTACGCTGGAATACCTGGAAACCAAGGGCGTGCCCGTCATCGGCTACCGGACCGGGGAGCTGCCCGCCTTCTACACCCGCACCAGTGGCTTCAAGGTGGATTACCGCATGGATACCCCCAAAGAGATTGCCGACGCCTTCCGCGTAAAGCTGGAAATGGGGCTTGCGGGCGGCATGCTGGTAACCAACCCCATTCCCGAGGCCTATTCGATGGATCCCGACTACATCAATCACAACATTGCCGACGCCATTGCCGAGTGTGAACGGCTGGGCATCAAGGGCAAGGAGACAACGCCCTTCCTGCTGGATAAAATCCAGAAGCTTACCGGCGGCTCCAGCCTGCAGGCCAACATTCAGCTGGTGTTCAACAACGCCCGTCTGGGCGCGGAGGTAGCCCGCGAGCTGGCCGCCCAATAACAAAGCCAGGCCCGTCCCTGCCGCAAGCAGGGACGGGCCTCAGAGCGTCGGAAAAGCTCGCCAGAGGCGATCTTTTCCGACGGGAATGCACCATTTGCCTACTCGCCTACGGCTCGCC
>JAEDGL010000136.1 GCA_016297535.1 Clostridia bacterium
GGCGAGATCTGCGCGCTGCTGGGCGAAAACGGCGCGGGCAAATCCACGCTGATGAATATTCTGGGCGGGGTGCTGCCCGCCGACGAGGGCGAGATCCTGCTGGATGGCAAAGCCGTTACGTTTGCCAATCCCGGCCAGTCGCTGCATGCGGGCATCGCCTTTATCCATCAGGAGCTCAACCTGATCAACGATCTGCCCGTATACGAGAACATGTTTATCGGCCGCGAGCTGAAAAAGAAGAGCGGCTTTCTCGACCATGCGGCCATGTACCAGAAAACGAAGGCGCTGTTTGACAGGATGGAGCTGGCCATTGATCCCGGCGCCATGGTTTCCTCGCTGGACGCGTCGTTCAAACAGATTGTCGAAATTGCACGCGCGCTGATGATGAACGCCTCCATCATCATCATGGATGAGCCGACCACCTCGCTCACCGATCCCGAGATTGAGCGCGTTTTTGATATGCTGCGGATGCTCAGGCGGCAGAAGGTTGGCGTTGTTTTTATTTCCCACAAGCTGCGCGAGGTGATGGAGATCTGCGACCGCTACACCGTTTTGCGCGATGGCGTGATGGTGGCGGACGGCTACGTGAAGGATACCTCCATCCCCGAAATTGCCCGCCACATGGTGGGACACGAGGTAAACAGCGGGCGCAACCGGCGCAACGCCCACCCGGGCGAGGAGGTGCTGCGCCTGGAAAGCCTGACGCGGCAGCCGTATTTCCGCGATGTAAGCCTGAGCGTGCGCGCCGGCGAAATACTGGGCGTTACGGGCCTTTTGGGCGATGGCCGCAGCGAGCTGTTCCGCACCGTTTTTGGCGCGGAGGGCCGGTACGGCGGGCAGGTGTATCTGCACGGCAAGCCGGTTACCATTTCCTCCACAAAGCAGGCGCTGGAGCTGGGCATTGGCTATCTGCCGCGCAACCGCAAGGAAAACGGCATCATCAAGGATATGAACATACTGGAAAACGGCTCCATCGTTACCCTGCCCAGACTGACCCGCTTTGGCCTCATCCGCACGCGGGAGCAGGTTGCCCAGTTCCATGAGCAGCGCAAAAGCCTGCTGATCAAAATGGAACGGGATACCGATTCCATCACCAGCCTTTCGGGCGGCAATCAGCAGAAGGTGGTTCTGGCCAAGTGGCTCAGCGCCAACCCCCGGCTGCTGATTCTGGACAATCCCACGCAGGGCGTGGACGTGGGCGCGAAGGAAGAAATTTATCAGATTATCCAAAGACTGGCCGATCAGGGCGTGGCGATTGTGGCGCTGTGCAGCGAGGCACAGGAGATTATCCGCCTGTGCGACCGCGCGCTGGTAATGTACCACGGCACCGTGCGCGCCGAGGTAAGCGGCGAGCAGATGAACGAGCACGAAATGATGCGGCTGGCCACCGGCGGCTGATACGGCGAGAGGAGATAACCCACCATGACACAGAAAACCACTCATCCCTCCCTCTGGCGCAGGGTGCAGCGCCAGTGGAAAACCAATCCCCTGTTTTCCACCGCGCTGGTGCTGGTGCTGATGATCATTCTTCAGACGCTGGCGCTGGGCTTTTCGTTTGACAGCTTTGGCGCGTGGTTCAGCCAGTGGAGCCGCAACTGGATCAACATTCTGCGCAACAACGCCACCGTAGGCATTGTGGCGCTGGGCATGTGCTTTGTCATCATCTCCGGCGGCATCGATCTGGCGGTGGGCTCCACGCTGGTGGCTGTGGGCGCTACGCTGATGTTTTTCATCAACGGCTACCCCAACGGCATCCTGACCGCCGCAGGCATTACCGGCGTGCCGGCCTTTGTGATCGGCATTCTGGCCTGCATGCTGATGGGCTGCGCGCTGGGCGGCGTAAGCGGTTTTCTGATTGCCAGGCAAAAGCTGCCCGCCTTTATTGCCACCCTGGGCATGATGAAAATCTGCCGCTCGGTCACCCAGCAGGTGATGCAGACCGCCTCGGTCAAGGTGCCCACGCAGTTCCTGGCCATCGCCAACACCAAAATCGGCGGCCAGGTGGTTCTGCCCATTGTGTACTGGCTGGTGATTGCGGTAATTCTGCACATCATTTCCCGTAAGACGACCTTTGGCCGTCAGGTGTACGCCATCGGCTCCAACGAGCGCACCGCGCGCCTTTCCGGCATCAATGTGGAAAGGGTAAAGGCAATGGTCTACGTGCTCAGCGGCCTGCTGGTGTCCATTTCCGCCATCATCCAGGTGGCGCGCATCGGCAGCATGGACTACGCCAACGCGGGCAGCGGCTACGAGATGGACGCCATCGCGGCGGTTGTGGTGGGCGGCACCAGCATGAGCGGCGGCCGCGGCTCGGTGATCGGCACGGTGCTGGGCATGCTGATTATTGCCGTGATGAACAACCTGCTGAACCTGATGGGCGTTCCGCCCTTCCTGCGCGAGGCGTTCAAGGGCTTTATCGTCATTGTGGCGGTGCTGTTGCAGAAAAAGGAAAGCAACTCCTGACCCATCGCCCGTCTTTTGTCTCTTCTCCTCTGAAAGGAGGCGTTTGGATGCTGAAAATCGGTATCATTGGCTGTGGAAAAATCACGCAGGTGCGGCACGCGCCGGAGTATGCCGAAAACGGTGGCTGCACCCTTGCGGCATGGTATGATGCTGTCCCCGAACGGGCAAAGGCCATGGCGCAGCAGTACGGCGGCAAGGTGTGCCGGAGTGTGGAGGAGCTGCTGGATCAGCAGCTGGACGCGGTCAGTGTGTGCGTAGCCAACCGCGATCACGCGGCCGTTACCATCCGCGCGCTGGAGGCCGGCTGCCATGTGCTGTGCGAAAAGCCCATGGCCGTTACCCTGGACGAATGCGAAAGCATGCTGCAAGCTGCCAGGCGCACCGGCAAAATGCTGATGCTTGGTCATAACCAGCGCTTTAATCAAAGCCACGCACAGGCGCGGTACATGCTGCTTTCCGGCAAGCTGGGCAAGCCGCTGGCCTTTCGCACCTCCTTTGCCCATCCCGGGCCGGAATGCTGGACGGATCAGAAAAACAGCTGGTTCATCCACCGGGATCAATCCGCCTTTGGGGTGCTGGCGGATTTGGGCATTCACAAAATCGACCTGATTCATTACCTGCTGGATGAACCCATCGTTCAGGTAAGCGCCATGCTGGGCACGCTGGACAAGCGCTATCCGGATGGCGGGCTGATTGATGTGGATGACAATGCCCTGTGCCTTTGCCGCACCCGCAGCGGCGTCATGGGACAGGTACACGTCAGCTGGACCAACTATGGCTCGGAGGACAACACCACCCGCATATACACCACGGATGGCGTTTTGCGCCTGTATGATGACCCGGAATTCTCTTTTGTTTTTGAGCGCCGCGAGGGAGACGCCCTGCGCCTGCAGCTGGATCAGATGACCACCAACCAGCAGCAGACCGAGGGGCAGCGCCGCAATACCGGGGTGATCAACGCCTTTGTGCAGAGCATCCTTTCCGGGCAGCCTTCCGTGGCAGACGCTTCGGAGTGCATTCAGGCCATGCGCGTTGTTTTCGCAGCCATTGAAAGTGCTCAGCAGGGCAAAATGATGGAAATCCGCCAGCCCTGAAGCAATAAGAGTCGGAGGGCCGCGGCCCTCCGACTCTTCCCAGAGGTTTATCGACAGTTTGAAGCCTGCCAGCAATGGCAGGCTTTCCTGATTGTATGGCTTTGAAAGACCGTATCTGTACTCAGCGCGCCGTAATCAGCTGCTGCGCAAGCGCCCGCTGATCCTTTGCAAGCGAATGCGTGGCATACGGCGAGCCATGCAGCTGAGCGATTACCTGAAGAAAGCTTTCCGGCGTGCCGGTAATCTGCAATTGCTTGCCGGCTGCCAAAATGCGGCGATAGACATCCATCCAGCATTCGGCCGGCGGCTTTCCGTCGCCAAACACCCACTGAACCGCGTTCAGCTTTTCCAGGGAGAGGATATCCTCCAGATGATTGAGCTCGCCGATTCCATCCAGATGGTAGAGGGTGTGGGGAATGCGCTCGGTATCCCTGCGCAGGGTCTGCAGCACAAACTGCCGGAACATGGGGTTGCCGATCATATAGGAAAAATCGCACTGGATAACATAGGAGGGCTCTTCGCTCAGAATGCCCGCCCAGTTGGTGTTGAACCGCTGGGGTCTGAGCACCTGCAGAAAATCCTGATAGGCTTCGTACCACGCCTGCTGGATTTCCTCATTCAGGCGGAGAACCTCTTCAGGGCTGTCGTACAGATCCATCAGCAGGTTTTCGCTGCCGCGCAGCACCGCGGCCACATCCATAACGCCGCCCAGATCCGGCAGTCCCAGGATCACATTCCCCTGCCATTTTTCCAGACCGGCACGGTAAAGATCCTTGATGCGCCTGGCATAGCGGTTTTCCGGCTCATACCGGACATGGATATCCTCGATTTCCAGCTCCTCCTGCGGAAAAAACCAGACCGCTCCGGAGGTGTTGTCCAGCCTTGCGCCGCAGAACGCGGACAGTACGCCGGGGCCGAAGGCGTCAAAATTGACCATGGGAAAAGCGTCGCCCAGATATTCCTGCCGGCTGAGCCTGTGATCCAGCGCATCAATCACCTGTTCGGGCGAGATGGAAAAATCGTTGCACGTTTTCTGGCTGAGAACAGGAATGCTGCAGGCGGGCGCCTCGTAGGCATCCTCAATCGTTACCTTCATCAGCGGACGGTCCAGCTCGCCCTTCCACCATCTGGCATGGTTGATGGCTACCTGTTCCATCCGTTCCGGGGTAAAATGTACGGCCATCGGGTATTCTCCTTCTGCTTACGATTCGCGGAAGATGCAGCAGGTCAGCACGCCGTCGCTGTTCATAAACTGATAGCGGATGGCGTAGGGCAGAGTGTTTTTCATGGTAAGGTTGATGTTGCCGCCGCCGACGGCCGCGTCAAAGCCCTTGGGAATGTAGTCCATGCCCACCTCGGCATGCACCTTGCGGTGGGTTACCAGCAGGGGCACCTGAATGGTGCAAACGTAGAAGGTGGTGTTTACCTGGCAGGTGCCGCCGCCATAGCCCACCAGCGCGTGGGGGCTGAGGATGGGGGCGGATTTGTAGCCCGTGGCCTGCTGATAGGGGCCGATGGTCTGGTTCATGTTGTAGGCTTCGCCAGGCTGCAGCACTGTGCCGCTGATAAAATCGGAGGACAGATGGATGTTCCAGTTGCGGCCCTGAATCTGCGCGGTGGTTTTGCCCACGGCAAAATAGGTGGTCATGGTGCTGATCAGGTCGCCGGGGCGCGCCTCCTGCCAGTTGACAACGGGCAGCACATAGGCCACCTCATCCGCCCGGATGTAGCCGGTGGTGCGGTCGATGGGCAGAGGATAGCGGCCCAGCGAATCCAGCTCGCCCACGGTAAGGGCGGAGCCGGGGTTAACGGTAAACAGCGCCTTGTTGGTTTGCAGATCGTAGATGGTGGTGGTATGGTTGACAAAGGCCAGGTTGGGCCACACGGTCAGCCCGGGAATTTCGCCCGCATAGGGATCAACGCGGTCCCACTTGAACAGGTAATCCGTGCGGATAAAGCCGTAATGGGTGCCGTTGTAGCGCACAAAGCACCAGTCGCCGCTGATTTCGCCAACCACCAGCTGCTCATAAATGTTGGTGTAGCATACGCGGGCGGCGTTTTCATTGGGCTTTTCATACAGCGCCACGCGATCCTTCACGGTGTGGGCGATGTATTTTTCCTGAAAATTGTTTTTGCTCATGGAAAAACCCGGCTCCAGCTCGCCCACGGGCAGGGCCTGCTCAGGCGGCACATCGGCCTGTGCCGCGGCGGCATCGGGATCCACCACAAACACATCGGTCAGATATTTGGTTTTCACATACCCTTCCACACGGCTGGTGCGCACCTTGCACCATAGATCGCCGTAGTCGATAATATATACCAGGCTGTCGCGCGGGATGCTGTCGTTGCCAAGCGCGCCGTCGTCGGGCGCGCGGCGCACCTTGAGCGTGGTGGAGGCTTTGGCCGTATGCGTGATGGGCGCTTCCTCCGCGGCGGTATCCTCCGCCAGCGAAAACGCGGGCACAAGCATCAGCAACGCCAGCAGCAGGGCGATCCAGCGGTTGAGTTTGAGCATGGATTTCTTCCTTTCCGTTTGGTGAAAAATGGTCACATACCTGTTTATTATAGCGGCGGCATGCCCAAAATGCAAGCACGGATCACAGCAAAAACCCGCCGCTTTCAGAAGGAGCGGCGGGCTTTGAAAAGCCAATGGGGAATTACCAGCGTGTCGAAAAAGCTCGCTTCGCGATCTTTTCCGACAGGAATGCACCATTTGTCTGCTCGCCTGCGGCTCGCCGGGCGGCAAATGGTGAAAGGAAAGCCTTGCTGCGCAAG
>JAEDGL010000137.1 GCA_016297535.1 Clostridia bacterium
TTACTGTTTCACCCCGGGCTTTTCGTTATGCACCGGCTGCTCCAGCACGCACAGCGCGCCAAGCATGACCACGGCGGGAATATCGCGGCTGTACACCACGGTGCCAAGCAGCGCCGTAACCCCAACCATCATCAGGGACAGCACGATCTGCGCCCGCTGCGGATGATTGCCAAGCCCCCGCAGGCTGCCGCGGCCCATCAGCCAGATCATGCCGCCTGCAACGAGCACCCCCAAAAGCCCCGCGCCGGACAGAAGATCCAGCAGATCGCTGTGATAGCTCATCAGCCTTTCGCCGCCCCAAAGGCTGCCCCACAGGGGCGAGCGGCGGATGCCCTCCACCGCCACCAGATAATGGCTGAGGCGGCTGTTGGCGTCGGTGGCGCTGCCCTGCAGGGCAAGGCCCAGCTGCTCAAAGCTGAAGGCAAAGTTGACCAGCCCCAGCTGCGCGCACACGGCGCCGGCCAGCCGCAGCAGTGGCTGCATCAAAAGCAGCGCGGCCAGCAGCGGCACAAGCCCCGCCAGCAGCGAGCCGCCCAGCGAAACGCGCCTGCCAAAAACAAGCCGCACCAGCAGCGCCAGCACCTCCAGCGCAAGAAGGCCGGCGGCATACAGCATGGCATAGGTATACTGGGACAGCACGATGGTAACCGTTTGCAGGGCAATCAGCGCAACAAAGGCGGCGCGCTTCCAGCCGCGGCTTTGCGCCACGCCGATGCAGCACAGCGGCAGCGCGGCCGCCATGGCATAGATAAAATCATACCCGCCGATGTTTTTCAGCATCAGCTCGCGCAGATAGGCCTCGTTGCCCGGCTCGGCGCAGCCCAGCGACCGGGAATAGGCGTACACCTTGTCCCCGCGCAGAAACATGCCCTCCATCAGCCAGCCGGAGGTGCTCAGCAGGGTAAGAACGGTTGTGCCAAGCAGCACGGGGCCGATGCCCTGCCACAGCCGCCGGTCGCCAACGGTGCGCACATGCCCCGCATAGACCAGCGGAAACCAGAACATGGCCTGCTGCACATAAAAGCCAGCGGCGTTTTCGCCGCCCCGGTCCATCACCCGGCGCAAAAGCAGCGGCATCACCGCCGCGCACGCCGCGCGGGCCAGCAGCCAGGGCCACTGCTTTCGCAGGGTGGGCGCATCCAGCAGCACGCCCAGGCCAAACAGCCCCACGCACAAAGCGCCCGTCATGGCGCGGCCGGTGGTTTGCACGGCGGGCAGCAGCAGCCAGAGCACATACAGCCAGATGGAGGAGCGGATGAGCTGGATGGAAAGCTCGTTTCGTTTCATACCTTTCCCTTTCTGTGCGTAATGCCCGAAAGCGTGGAGCCAAGGGCAATGCCCAGCGCGATCATCAGAATCAGCGCCATGGTATGCGCCGCAATGGCGCCGCCGCTGGACAGATCGCCCTGGGCCAGCGCGCTCATGGCGCGGTACAGGCCCAATCCGGGTACCATGGGCAAAATGGCGATGGTAACAAACACCGTGGCGATCATCTTAAAGCGCCGCGCGGCGATCTGCGCGCCGATGGCCGCAGTCAGCGCGCCCAGAAACATGCCCGCCGTTTCGCTGATGCCCAGCTGCAGGCACAGCCAGTAGATGGTGCAGCCCACCGCGCCCAGAAAGCCGCCCCAGTTGATGGCCTTGCGCGGCGCAAACAGCAGCGCGCCAAAGCCCGCGCCCGCCAGATAGCTGCTGACAAACGCGATGATCGCCTGCAGCCACAGCGCCAGCCCCGACGGCCCCATCACGGACTGCGCCATCAGCCCCAGCGAGCTGGCCAGATGCGTGCCCAGCAGCGCGCCGCCGGCCACCATGGCCGCAATCATGATGGCGCGCGCGCAGTGCGCCACGCCGGATACCATATCCCCGCGCAGAATATCCTGCACGGCGTTGGTCATGCTAAGCCCGGGCACCAGGGGCATGATGGACGCGGCAATCACCACCTCGGTGGCGCAAAGCCCCGTAACGGCGCGAAAAACGAGCGGGATAAACGCGCAGAACACGCTGGAAAGCAGCGTGCCGCCCATCACCGCAGAGTGATCCCTGGCAGGCAGAATGCGCGGAATCAGCTGCGTAAGGGCCCCGCACAGGCCGCCCAGCAGCACCTCCAGCGGCCCGCCGCCAAACATGACCGCAAACGGCGCGGAGGTAAAAAAGGCCATCAGCGGCGCGTACCAGCCGCCGCGGTTTTCATCCAGCTGCCCGGCCTCCCGCAGCGCGTCCAGCAGGTTTTCGGGCTTCATGTGCCCGGTGGTGAGGGAGCGGCTGATTTCGTTTACCCGGTTGACGCGCGAAAGATGCGTGCCGCTCAGGTGCACGCGGCGCACCGAGGCGCGGTGCTCTCCGGTTTCATCCGTAAAGGAAATGAACAGCCCGCTGGGAACCGCGAACACGTTGGGATCCTTCAGCCCCAGCGCGCAGGCCATGCGCAGCACCGTATCCTCGGCGCGGTAGGTTTCGCCGCCGTTTTCCAGAATGATGCGCCCGGCCAGGCACAGCGCCTTCAGGCAGGTGGTGGATGTCATCGGCAAAGGCCTCCCTCAGCCCAGAAAATATACGCCGTATACAAACAGCGTCAGTACCGAAAAGCAGGCGGCGTAGCATTCCGCCAGCCACCCCGCGCGCCCAAGCCGCTGGCGCAGATAGGCCAAACCCGCCGCGCCCAGCGCCAGTACCGGCGCGATGTAGCGAAAGTTGAACGTGCAGATGTAGGGATAATCCAGCGTAAACTTGAGATAGCTTGCCAAAAGCAGCACGCCGTAGCCCAGCAGAAACCAGCCGCTGGCGTCGCGCCGGTGGAAAACCATCCACACAAAGCCCGCTGCGCCCAAAACTAGCAGCCCCGCAAAAGCCATCAGCAGCCCATAGGATACGTACCACATCAGCGATCCATCCGGGAAAAGGGTCATTTCGTCAAACAGGCCGGTGGTCAGGGTTTGCATCCACACGTTGTGGTCGATGGAGCAGATGGCGGAATAGAACAGCCCGCGCCGCGCGTGCCAGTCCGGGATGCCGTAGCGTTTGGAAAGCGGCAGGTAGGATACGTTGATGGTTTCGGCAGGCAGGCGCACATAGTTCGGCGGCATGCCAAAGGCGGCCAGGTGGTAAACCGGCCAGGCGATGGCAATGGGCACGCTGACCAGCAGAAACAGCGCAAACGGCCGAAGGTACGCCGCCCGCTTCCGGGGCGCTTCGCGCAAAAAGGCCACCACGAACACGGCAGCAATGCAGGGAATCAGCAGCGCGGCGTTGAGCTTGGTGGCCATGCCGCAGCCCAGGAACAGGGCGATGAGCAGGATGTCGCTCATGCGGCGCCCTTTTTGCCAGCGAAGCACATGCACCGCGCAGCGGAGAACGCAGAAAATCATCAGGATATCGTTGTTGAGCGTTGCGCCCAGAATGAGCAGCATGGGCTGAAACGCCACCGCCCACAGCCCCGTGCGCACCGCCCGGGGGCTTAGCTCCAGCTCCTGCATCAGCAGCAGGGAGGCGTGCACGGCGCCAAAGGAAAGGAGCATGGTAAGCACCTGCAGGTTTTCAAGCGCCACCTCCTGCGAAAGCCCCAGCAGCAGGTTCAGCTTCATGAACAGCGCCTGCACAATATGGTGCAGCGGCGGGTTGTAGAACACGGAAAAGCCTTCGTCCATGGGGTTGATTTCCAGCGGCAGGCGGCCGTTTTCCACCAGCCAGGCGATATAGCCCAGGTGCCCGTCCGGCTTGCCGGGCACGGAAAAATCCGCGCTGTAGCTGGCCAGATCATGCCACGAAAAGGAATAGGGCAGCTGGAGGATAAAAATCAGCCCCACCGTAAAGCCGGCGCACAGCAGCATCCGGGCGGGCGTGTCTTCGCTTTTGTGCTCGCCGGTCAGGCACCAGAGGGCGCAAACCGCCCACGCAAAGCCCAGCAGCACGCAGACCACATCGGTATACACGCCGCGGCTCAGCTGGCAGGCGGTGTTCAAAAGCCAGGCAAACAGCCCGGCCGCAAGCCAGGCCGCCGGCGCCTTCCAGCGGGCAGCCGGCACAGAAAAACGCTTCATGCACACCTCCGGCACAATCCGTTTCCGCCTGCCCGCAGGGCTGCGGACAGGCGGAAGGGGTTTTGGGGCTTACTCGTCCAAAAGCGCCAGATCCTCGTCCTCCAGATCGGCGGGATCGTCGGTGCTTACGGGAGAGGGATCGGAGGCCAGCTTGGCGGCGGCTTCGTCGCGCAGCATTTTTTCGATCATGTCGGCAAACTCGGGGTTGTCGCGCAGGTAGAGGCGGGCGTTCTCGCGGCCCTGGCCGATGCGCTGGTCCTCGTAGCTGAACCATGCGCCGGATTTGTGGATGATATCGCGCTCCACGGCCATATCCAGCAGGCTGCCCCATTTGGAAATGCCCTCGCCGTAGATGATATCAAACTCGGCCACCTTGAAGGGCGGCGCCACCTTGTTTTTGACCACCTTTACCTTGGTGCGGTTGCCGATGGGCTCGCTGCCGTTTTTCAGCTGCTCGCCGCGGCGCACGTCCAGACGCACGGAGGCATAAAACTTGAGCGCGCGTCCGCCGGTGGTGGTTTCGGGGTTGCCGTACATCACGCCCACCTTTTCGCGCAGCTGGTTGATGAAAATGGCCACGGCGTTGGTTTTGGAAATCACGCCGGTCAGCTTGCGCAGCGCCTGGCTCATCAGACGCGCCTGCAGGCCCACAAAGCTGTCGCCCATTTCGCCCTCGATTTCGGCACGGGGCACCAGCGCGGCCACGGAGTCGATAACCACGATATCCACCGCGCCGCTGCGCACCAGCGCCTCGCAGATTTCCAGCGCCTGCTCGCCGGTATCGGGCTGGGAAATATACAGCTCGTCGATGTTTACGCCCAGCTTTTTGGCATATACGGGATCCAGCGCGTGCTCGGCATCGATGAAGGCCGCCACGCCGCCCTGCTTTTGCGCCTCGGCCACGCAGTGCAGCGCAACCGTGGTTTTGCCGGAGGATTCGGGCCCGAAGATTTCCACAATGCGGCCGCGGGGCAATCCGCCCACGCCCAGCGCCATATCCAGATCCAGGCAGCCGGTGGAAATCACCTGCAGGTTCTGGTCGGCCACGGCATCGGAAAACTTCATGACCGAGCCCTTGCCGTAGGTTTTGTTCAGCTGTGCCAGCGCGTTTTCCAGCGCCTTCATCTTGGCTTCCTTTACATCATCCAGCTTTGCACCGATTTCCTTTTTGGCGGTTTCTTTTCTGGCCATGGATATGCACCTCTTTCATTTGAATGGGAAGGGGGGATCAGCGTATGGCGTCCAGCGCCAGCTGCAGCGCGTAGGCCGCGCTCTGCTCGCGCACGCTCTGGCGGTCGCCCTCAAAATGGCATTCGTCCACCCGCGTGCCCCGCTCGCTGCTTACGCCGATAAACACGGTGCCAACGGGGGTTTGCGGCGTGCCGCCGGTGGGGCCCGCGATGCCGGTGGCGCTTACGGCCACATGGGTTTTGAGCACGCGCCGCGCGCCCTGCGCCATCTGGCGGGCGCAGGGTTCGCTTACCACGCCCACGGTATCGATTACGGATTGCTCCACGCCCAGCACCTCGTGCTTTACGCGTGCGTCGTAGCTGACCACGCCGCCCATGAGCACCGCGCTTGCGCCGCTCACGCCCGCAACCGAGGCCGCGATCATGCCGCCGGTCAGGCTTTCCGCGGTGCCAAGGGTAAGGCCCCTGGCAAGAAACTCGCGCACCACCTGCGCGCTTATCTGCTGCAAATCAGTCATGGAGCACCTCCCGGTTGCGCACAAAGTAATCCACGCCGCTCCACACGGTCATGACCAGCACCGCCAGCTGCGAGGGCACCAGCAGCCACCTCGCCAGCGTTTGCAGCAGCGGGAAACGGGCAAAGTACACCAGATGGGCGATGAGCATAACCATTTGCAGAATGGTTTTGAGCTTGCCCAGCTTTCCAGCGGCGATCACGCGGCCCTGCTCCACCGCCACCAGGCGCAATCCGTCCACCGCCAGCTCGCGAAACAGCACCGTCACCACCAGCCAGGCGGGCAGCAGGCCGTGCCAGGTGAGCATGATCATGGTGGAAAGCACCAGCAGCTTGTCGGCCACGGGATCGAGAAACTTGCCGAAATTGGTAACAATGTTGTACTTGCGGGCCATCCATCCATCCACAAAATCGGTGATGGCGGCCAGGATAAACAATAGCAGCGCCGCATAGCGCGCCCAGGGAAGACCATCCATAATCAGCAGCACCGTAAGCACGGGCACGCTGGCAATGCGGATGAGGGAAAGCCGGTTGGGCCAGTTCATAATTTCACTCCTGTCAGGTCGTAAACGTC
>JAEDGL010000138.1 GCA_016297535.1 Clostridia bacterium
AAGGAGGAAAAAGAAAAAACGGCGGAGTTTCTCCTCACGCATCCCATCAGCCGCCGCAAAGTCATTACCGAAAAGCTGATCGCCGTTTTTCTGCAGATTACAGCGATGAATCTAATGATTTACGCGCTTTCCATTGGATCCATCGCCGCTATTCATGAACAAATTCCGTGGAAAGAGATCAATCTGCTGCATCTGGCTTACTATCTTGTGCAGGTGGAGCTGGCGGGAATCTGCTTTGGCATTTCGGCATTTTTGCGCAGCGGCAGCGCCGGTGTAGGCCTTGGATTGGCAGCAATGATGTATTTTGTGAATCTGATTGCCAATATTGCGCCGGCTGCAGAAGGCCTGAAATACATCACCCCGTTTGGCTACTGCGAGGGAGCGGATATTGTAACAAACGGCAGGATTGACTGCACGATGGTTGCCATCGGTTTAGCACTGTGCGTTGCAGGCATTGCGGCAGCTTATCTGCACTATACCAGAAAAGATATCCGGTAGGCATTCCTCAGGCCCCGGCAGGGAATCAGTAACCGGGAAAACGGGAAAACGGCGCATTCTCAAATGAGGCTGCGCCGTTCCAGTTTATCGAAAAATTCTACAGGGAGTTGTCAGAGGGGCCGCAGCCCCTCTGACTTTGGTTCGTATCGCCCGGCTTTGCCGGGCGGGCGGGGAGTTTTCGGCTTTGCCGAAAACATTTCCGCCAGTTCCTGGCAGAAAAGATCGCCGCAGGCGAGCTTTTTTGCCAGTCTGAAACGGCGCAGTCTCAAACGAGGCTGCGCCGTTTTGCTAAATCATCGGTTTGGAATTATTCGGCGGGGGTAAAGGTGGGGGCAAAGCCGGCGTTCACGATCAGGTCGTACACCTTCTGGGTGTAGATTACCTTTTCCAGTGCCTTCACCCAATCAGCCTCGGCGTTCTCGGGCTTGACAACCACGATGTTCACATAGGCCTGAGCGGCTTCGCTATCGGCGGCTTCCACATACAGGCCGTCTACATTGGGAATCAGGTCCACCAGGGTGGCGTTGTTGCCGTTGATCACGGCGTAGGCCACGTCGGCACGGGAGCCGGGGATCAGCTCAGCGTTGAGCTCAACAATCTCCAGGTTGTAGGGATTTTCCACGATGTCGATGGGGGTGCAGGTGCTTTCCAGCGTGGTGCCCTCGGGCAGCTTGATCAGACCGGCGTTCTGCAGCAGAAGCAGGGCGCGGTTCTCGTTTACGGGGTCGTTGGGCACGGCAATGGTATCGCCCTCGGCAATTTCATCCAGGCTGGTCTTGGTGCCGGCGTAAAGGGCCATGGGCTCGAAGTGGGTGTAGATAACGGCTACCAGCTGATCCGCCTCGGAGGCATCGGCATTATAGCTGGCCAGATAGGGGATGTGCTGGAAGAAGTTGGCCATCACATCGCCGGCTGCGGTCGCGGGGTTTTCCACCACATAGTCGGATACAACGGTCAGCTGCAGCTCGTAGCCAAGCTCCTTAAGGTCGTCCTCCACCAGCTGCAGCACCTCGGCATGAGGATTCTCGGTAGCGATGATGGACAGCGGTTCAAGGGCAAACGCGGAGGTCAGGGACAGGGAAAGCGCCAGGGCCAGTACCAGAGCAACGATCTTTTTCATAGGGGGATCTCCTTTCGTTTGTTAGCGGTGTTTATGGTCCAGGCGGCGCGTGGCGCGGCCGCCGAAGACGGTGATGATTTGAACCAGGGCAACCAGCAGCAGGCTTGCGGAATACATCACATCAAACTTGCGCACGTTCAGGCCCTTGACGATGGCCAGCGAACCCAGTCCGCCGCCGCCCGCGGCGCTGGCCATGGCGGTATAGCCCAGAATGGTGGTTACGCAGATGGCTGCGCCGTTTACCAGCGAGGGCACCGCCTCGGGCAAAAGAACCTTGCGGATGATTTGCCAGTTGGTGGAGCCCATGGACTGGGCGGCCTCGATGATGCCGTGATCCACCTCGTCCAGCGAGCCTTCCACCATGCGCGCGATATAGGGGAACGCGCTGATGATGAGCGGGAAGACGATGGATTTGGTGCCGATGGCGGTGCCGATGACCGCGCGGGTAACGGGGAAAAGCACGGCCAGCATGATAATGAAGGGAATGGAACGCAGGAAATTGATGACTACGCCCAGAATGGCGTTAAACGTGGGCGCCTGCATAATGCCGCCCTTGCGGGTTACCACCAGCAGCACGCCCAGCGGCAAACCCACCACATACGCAATCAGGCTGGACCAGAACGTCATATACAGGGTTTCCACCGTGCTGTCCCACAGCAGGGGAAGAAGCTTTTCCCAGGTCACGGCACATGTACCTCCTCAACCGTCATGCCCAGTCCGCGCAGATATTCCACCATCTGCTGCACCTCAAAGGGGTCGTCGGGACGGGCGATCATCATTTGGCCATAGGCCTTCTGGTTCAGCTGGCGGATGTCTGCGGAGAGGATGTTTACCTCCAGCCCCAACTCCCTGACCAGCTTGCTGATAATGGGCTGCTCGGCGCTTTCGCCGTCAAACACGATGCGGATGGCCGACTGCGGGGGAATTTCCTCCTGATCGGGCAGAATACCAAACAGCCTGCGTCCGGCGGCGGATTTGGTGTGCATGAAGACATCATCCACGCTGCCCTGCTCGGCCAGCATTCCGCCGTCTAGAATGGCCACCTTGTTGCAGATCTGGCGAATGACGGCCATCTCGTGGGTGATGAGCACCACGGTGATGCCCAGCTCCTGATTGATCTTTTGCAAAAGCGCCAGAATGCTTTGGGTGGTCATGGGATCCAGGGCGCTGGTGGCCTCGTCACAAAGCAGCATTTCCGGGTCGCTGGCCAGCGCGCGGGCAATGGCAACGCGCTGCTTCTGGCCGCCGGAGAGCTGGGCGGGGAAGGCGTTGGCCTTGTCCTCCAAGCCTACGATGCGCAGCAGCTCCATCACGCGTTCGTTGGCCTGCTTTTTGGGCACGCCGGCAATTTCCAGCGGATAGCGCACGTTGCGGGCAACGTTTTTCTGCATCAGCAGGTTAAACTGCTGAAAGATCATGGCCATGCGGCGGCGCGTGGCGCGCAGCTGCCTTTTATCCATGGCCAGAATGTTCTCGCCGTCAATCAGAATCTGCCCGTCCGTGGGCGTATCCAGGCGGTTGAGACAGCGGATCAGCGTGCTTTTGCCCGCGCCGCTCATGCCGATGATGCCGTAGATATCGCCCTTTTCAATGGTGAGGTTGATATTGGTCAGCGCGTGTACCTCGCCGCCGGGGATGGGGTAGATCTTGCTCAGACCACGAATTTCGATCTGTGGTGTCATCCTTTGCACACCTTTCCTTAATCCATCGCTGTCCACAAAAAATCCGCTTCGCGCAATCTGCGAAGCGGCTTACAGCGATTGTAACAATCAAGCGGCGCAACACAAATAGCACGGGCCAAAATCGCACGCGCACATCATGTTCATTCGCATGGCACATAGGTTCGTCACGTACGACTCCTCCCTTCCTGCCGGTTACGGCTGATATTGATGGAATAGTAACACAGTTTGAAAGGGTTGTCAACCGTTTCTCTATGGATTGGGCGGAAAAACAATGGGAAAACAAGACGCTTCCTGGTTGCCGGTGTAGCGTTGGCTTACCCGTGCAGATAGGTTTGCTGCTCGGGGGTGAGCGTGTCGATCTTTACGCCCAGCGCGTTGAGCTTGCGCAGCGCTACCTCCTGATCGATATCCCTGGGCACATCGTAGAGATCGGGCTTCATGGTTTTGCCCACCTGGGCCATGCGCACGGCGCAGGCAAACTGCAGCGCAAAGCTCATATCCATAATTTCCACAGGGTGCCCGTCCGCACAGGCCAGGTTTACCAGACGGCCCTCGCCCAGCAGATAAATCTGGCGGCCGTTTTCCAGCGTGTAGCTTTCAATGTTTTTGCGGATTTCGCAGCGCTCCTTCGCCATGGCGCGCAGGCCCGCCACATCCACTTCCACATCAAAGTGGCCGGCGTTGCACAAAATGGCGCCATCCTTCATTCGCAGCATATGCTGGGGCGTAACCACGCTGTGGCAGCCGGTAACGGTTACAAAAATGTCGCCCAGCGGCGCGGCCTCCTCCATGGGCATTACGGTAAAGCCGTCCATGACGGCCTCGATAGCCTTGACGGCGTCCACCTCGGTCACAATCACCTTGGCGCCCATGCCCTTGGCGCGCATGCTTACGCCCTTGCCGCACCAGCCGTACCCGGCCACGACCACGGTGGAACCGGCCACGTTGAGGTTGGTGGTGCGCATAATGCCATCCCACACGCTCTGGCCGGTGCCGTAGCGGTTGTCAAACAGATGCTTGCAGTCGGCATCGTTGATGCTGAACATCGGAAAATGGAGTTTTCCGGCCCTGGCACGGTTGCGGATTCGGATAACGCCGGTGGTGGTTTCCTCACAGCCGCCGCGCAGGTTGACCGCCCATTCGGGATGCTCTTCGTGCAGAATGTGGAGCATATCGCCGCCGTCGTCGATGAGCACATCGGGCACACAGCTAAGGGCCCTGCACAGATAGCCGTGATATTCTTCCGCGGTGCAGCCGTGGGTGGCGTAGATGTTCACGCCGCTTTCGGCCAGCGCGGCGGCCACATCATCCTGCGTGGAAAGGGGGTTGCTGCCGGTGGCGTGCACCTCGGCGCCGCATTCGCTGAGCAGCTTGGCCAGATAGGCGGTCTTGGCCTCCATGTGTACGGAAAGCGCTACTTTGATACCCTTCATGGCCTGATTGCGCTTGATATCCTCGGCAATGCCGTTAAGCACCGGCATGTGACGGGCGGCCCACTCGATTTTCTGTTTTCCCTGCGCGGCAAGGGATGCGTCTTTGATGATGGATGCCATAATCTTTCACCTCAAAACAGTTGTGCGATGGGGTAGTAGAGAAAGGGAATGAGGATGGCGGGCAGAAGGTTGGCTACCTTGATGTCCTTATCCAGCGCCATGTTGATGCCGATGGCCATAATCAGCAAGCCGCCCACGGCGCTCATTTCGGTAATGACGGCGTCGCTTAGCAGCGGAGCGATGGCGTTTCCCAAAAGCGCAATGGCCCCCTGATAGACAAGCACCGGCACGGCGGAAAGCATCACGCCTATGCCCAGCGAGCTGGTAAAAATGATGGCGGTAATCCCGTCCAGCGCGGCTTTGGCAATCAGCGTGGTGTGATCGCCGCGGATGCCGCTGTCAAGCGCGCCCACCACGGCCATCGCTCCCACGCAGTATACAAGGCTGGCAGTTACAAAGCCCTGAGCAAAGGTGTTGCCCTCGCTGCCGTCACGGGTGAGCCTGCGCTGCGCCCACTCGCCAAGGCGGTTCATCCGGGCATCAATGTTGAGCCACGCGCCCAGCCCGCCGCCAATCACCATGGAAAGAATCACCAGCAGGGTGTTGGCCGTCTGGATGGCGCCGCTGATCCCGATGAGCATTACGCTCAGGCCCACGCCCTGCATAACCGTTCTGGAGATGGATTCCTTCATGCCCCGGCGCAAAAGCAGCCCGATGGCGGAGCCCAGAACAATGGCAAGGCAGTTGATCAATGTACCAATCATTGGTACGCCTCCTGTGCGGGTTTCTCAAACAAGCGAAAAAGAAGCCGCATTTCTGCAGCTTCTTTTTGTGATGCAATGCTTACTGAGCGGCAGAAGCGGTGTCCACGGGATAAACGCTGACCTGCTTCTTGTCGCGGCCCAGGCGTTCGAAACGCACAATGCCGTCCTTGAGGGCGAACAGGGTGTCATCGCTGCCGATGCCCACGTTCAGGCCGGGATGAATGTGCGTGCCGCGCTGGCGGACGATGATGTTACCGGCCAGAGAGAACTGACCATCGGCGCGCTTGCAGCCCAGACGCTTGCTTTCGCTGTCGCGGCCGTTACGGGTAGAGCCCACACCTTTTTTATGGGCGAAAAACTGAAGATTCAGCTTCAACATGTGGATGTTCCTCCCATCAAATGATTTGTAGATACCGGGGATACTGCGCTGCAACATCCCTGAAGCCCTGCAGGATGGTCTGCAGAATGATCCGCGCGTCGTGATCCTGCGGGGAAGAAAGCCCCGCTGGCAGGTCCACGGCGATGAGCGCGGGGTTCTGCGTAACCTTCAGAACAGGGGAGATGGCTGCAACGCTTTGAAGAGCGTTGGCACAGGTGGTGATGAGCACGCTTGCTGCGGCGCATACAATGTCCGAGCCGCTTTTGGCATAGCCGGCATGGCCTTCAACCGTCAGGCCGCATACGCCAAGCCCGTCCCGCCTTACTTGCACGGTTGTCATCAGCCGATAGAGGTGATCTCCACCTTGGT